>SXVE01000056.1 GCA_005790265.1 Acidobacteriota bacterium
AGTTTGAACTCGGCGGAAATCTGGCGCACGACGCGCTTTTGTCGAACAATGCGGACGTTTATCCCGAATACACCGGAACGGCTTACACCGCAATCTTGAAAAAAGCGCCGATCACCGACACGAACAAAGTTTATGAAGAAACGAGACGTGAATACGCCGAAAAATTCGATTTGATTTTAAGCCCACCGCTCGGATTTTCCAACGATTTCGCGATTTTAGTTCGCGGCGACGATGCGCGGAAAAACAATCTAAACACGATTTCGAATGCCGTTCCGATTTCAAAAAATTGGCAAGCCGGTTTCGGTCAGGATTTTATGTCGCGCGCCGACGGCTACACAGGGTTTGCGAAAACTTATAATTTTAACTTTGCCAAACAGCCGCGCGAAATGGATTTGAGTTTGACGTATCGCGCGCTCGCCGCCGGAGAACTCGATTTGATCGCCGGAAATTCGACCGACGGTTTGATCGCCGCGCTCGATTTGTTTCAACTCGCCGACGATAAAAAATATTTTCCGCCGTATCAAGCCGTTTTCGTCGCGCGCAACGATAAAGAGGAAATTTTGCGCGAAACGTTTGAAAAATTAAACAACCGGATTTCGACCGAAGAAATGCGCCGATTAAATTTCGCGGTTGACGGCGAAAAAATCGCCGCGCGCGACGCCGCCGCAAAATGGCTGGCGGAAAAAGGTTTGTGAGCGCGACGAAAAGTTGAGCGAGAAAAACTTTATTGAACGCGCGGCTGAAACAAACGTATAATTGATCGTCTTTTAAGTTAAGCGGTCAAAATGTGCGACCGGCAAAATTCACTGCAAAAATCAAAAAAGGAAAATCTCTATGAGTAACAACGAAAACAAATCAAACGAACAGGAAGAAAACGAAAAAGCCGGAAAAATGTCGGGCATCGGCGCGGGCGTCATTACCGGCGCGGCAATCGGCACGTCAATAATGCCGGTCGTCGGAACTTTTGCGGGCGCGCTGGTCGGCGGCGTTGTCGGCAGCGAAGTCGGGAAAAAAGTCGGCGGCTCGCTGCTCGATAAATTCGGCTCGAAAAAAGATTCGAGTCAGGCGACAAATAAAACCGATGTGACGGCGGAGCTCGAACGTCTCGCTGCGCTGCACAAACAAGGCGTTTTGGACGAGGATGAATTTAAGGCGGCAAAAGCGTCGTTGCTGAACTTATAAAAGCCGAATCTCTTAGCGCAAAAACGAAAAAGCCTCGAAAATCAATCGGGGCTTTTTCGTCGTAAATAATTTAGAATAATGCAGTTACTCGTTCAGGGAATATGAGGCGATTAACTAAATTGCTTTTACTGCATAAAAAATGCTAATATAATGTTCGTATTTCCTTCTCTCTTTCGTCAACGGTGGTTCGTCCTTTTTGAGCAAGTTCAGCAAGCGACGTTTTGGATAGTTCGAGAGCAGGTTCGTTTATCACTGTCAGAAGCCGCTCACTTTTTTGAGCTTCCGAACGCAAACCTTCTGTTGCAACCGTTACACTGAAGCAAAATTCGCCCGGATACTTCTTATGAACTCCTGAAAATAGGGGCGAGGCGTTTTATTGCCGTTAATATTGTTTAACAACCTGACAAAAAACGCTTTACTTATTCAGCAAATGCTCACGGTTTTCGGTTGAGAAAGATTAAAGGATTTTAATAATTAGATGAGTTTTTCAAATTTAGGCTTGCTGCCGGCGTTGACCGCTAAATGCGAGTCGCTCGGCTATACGGAGCCGACACCAATTCAACAACAAGCGATTCCAATTGTTTTGCAGGGCGGCGACGTGATCGCCTGCGCTGAAACCGGAACGGGCAAAACGGCGGCTTTTCTGCTGCCGCTTTTGCAAAAAATTATTAACGAAAAATTAAAAGGAACTTCGGTTTTGGTGCTTGCTCCGACCAGAGAATTAGCTAATCAGACCGAAGCCGCCTGTCGCGAACTCGCGCCGAAATCAATTCGCTGCGTTTCGATTATCGGCGGCGCCGGTTATCGCGCGCAGTCCGAAGCGCTGAAGCGCGGCGCGCACATTATCGTCGCCACGCCCGGACGTTTAATGGATTTTATGGAACGCGGCGCAATTGATTTTTCCGCGCTGAAAACGCTCGTGCTCGATTAAGCCGACCGAATGCTTGATATGGGTTTTCTGCCCTCGATTCGACGCATTGTCAAAATTCTGCCGGAGAATCGGCAGACGCTTTTTTTCTCGGCAACGATGTCGTCGGAAATCGAAAAGATTACGCGGCTGCTGATGAAAAATCCGGATATGGTCGAAGCCAATCGGCGCGGCAAAACTTCGGGTTTGATCGAGCAAAGAGTTTACCCGGTGGCGGCGCATTCCAAAACCGTGTTGCTGCTTGATTTACTGGAAAGAGAAAAATTTGAACGCGTGCTGGTTTTCACGCGAACGAAACGCGGCGCTGATAAATTGGCGCACATTCTCGAAAAACGCGAACACAAATCGAATCGCATTCACGGCGACCGTTCGCAGTCACAGCGCGAAGCGGCGCTGCTCAGCTTTAAAAACGGAAAAACGCGCGTTCTCGTTGCGACCGATGTCGCGGCGCGCGGCATTGATATTGATTCGGTTTCACACGTTATCAATTTCGATGTGCCGGAAGTGCCGGAAGATTACGTGCATCGCATCGGTCGAACCGGACGCGCGGGCAACAAAGGTCACGCGATTACGCTGGTAACTTCAGCCGAAGAACACACGATGCGCGCGATTGAACGTCTGACCGGTCAAACGGTCGAACGTGTGCTTCTGCCCGATTTCGGCGGCGTACTTGTTGCGGCAGGAGCCTCTTCGGCAGCTAAACTTTCTTCAGGAAAAAAGAGTTTTCGCTCTTTCCGTCCGCGGCGTTCTAGATAAAATAGGAGTATTAATAATTATGAAAATCGAAAAATTTGAAGTCGGTGAGTCAATCAATATGTTGTGTTCAGGTTGTGATGTCGAACAGGATCACACCGTCGAAAGCGTGACCAAACAAGGCAAAATCACGAAAGCGATTTGCCAGGTTTGCGCTACTTCGAGCACATTCAGTCGCGGCGTGAAAACTTCGGTCGCCATGGGCGGATCGAAAACCGCTTCGCCGTATGACCGCACGCGCAAATACCGCAAAGGTCAGGCAATGCTGCACTCGACATTCGGACAAGGCGAAGTGACCGCCGTTATCGAACCACATAAAATTGATGTTCTTTTCGGCGATCAAACGCGTCGCCTGATTCATTCGCAAAACTAATTTAGCTTGGTAATAAAAAAGAGCGGAAGCGGATTTTGAACTTGTTCAAAATCCGCTTCCGCTCTTTTTTATTATTATTTGTTTATTCAGCGAAAAATATTATCTTCTGCCGCCGCGCAAAATGACGCCGATCACCAAACCGACTGCCGCCGAAATGAGCAGCGCCTGACCGGGTTTTTGGCGCGCAAATTCTTTGGCTTCTTCGACCAATTCCTGCGGCTCTTTATTTTGCAGTTCTTTAAATTTGTCGTTTGCCTGCGAAAATTTCACGCTGGCAAAATCTTTTGCTTTGACCGCCGCATCCTGCAATCTCTGTCCGTATTCCTGCGCTTGTCCTTTAAAGTCGTCCATATATTCGTTGTAAACTTCGTTTTTTTCGTTATTATCTTCCAATTTTACTAATCCCTGTTGTTCCTGATTTTCCATTACTAAATTCTCCTTCTTAAAATTGACAAACCTTCGTTCGTTTTATTGTGCCAAACATCGTTCGGATGTCACTGCCGCATTAAAAGTTCATACGAAAATTTATTATAAACGGTTCTTTGGTTTTTACATAAATTTAATATTTGCAAAGTTGACAAAATCGGCGGATAAATGCGAAAGTAAGTGCTTACTTACCACAGAATCGAACGCGGGAGCACGGATTGGATATCATTTTAGAATCAACAAACACGAGAATGGCTGGCGAGGAACGCCGCCGGCAAATTTTGCATAAAGCGATGCAACTGTTTTCCAACAAAGGATTTAGCGGCACGACGACCAAAGAAATCGCCGCTGCTGCCGGAGTTTCCGAAGCCACCGTTTTCAAACATTTTGCCAATAAAGACGAGCTTTATTCAGCGATTCTCGATCACAAAGCCTGCGCGCGATCACTGCCGAGTCCGTTTGAAGCATTGGCGGAGAAAGCGGCGGCGAAAGATGATTTCGGCGTTTTTTACACAATGGCGTATAACGCGATTACGCACCACAGCGAAGATTGCGCTTTTCTGCGATTGATGCTGCATTCGGCGCTTGAAGATCACGATTTGGCGCGAACTTTTTTTGACAGTTTCGTGACGAAGGTTTATGAATTTCTCAGCGAATACATTCGCAGCCGTCAGCAGGACGGCGCTTTTCGCGATGTCGAACCGCGAATCGCGGTGCGCGCTTTTACCGGAATGTTTATTCAGCATTCATTGAATAATATTCTCTGGGACAAAGAGCAAAAATTACTAAAAATTTCCAATGAAGATGCGGCGCGCGAATTTGCGCTGATTTTGCTTCAGGGAATCAAAAAGTAAAAAAATATAAAGATTCAGATCCGTTTTTATGAAAGCCAATAAATTTATTTTTTTCGCTATTGTCTCCGCCGTTTTGCCGATTTTTTTGACGGCGTGCGGCGGCAGTTCAAGCGCGAGTTCAGCTAACGCCGGTAATGCCAATGCGGCGCCGGCGATTATTGACGTGACGACGGCGCAGGCAATCGTGCGGCAGATTCCGACGTATTTTGAAGCGACCGGAAATTTGGCGAGCGACGCGCAGACCGATGTCGCGCCGACGGTCGGCGGAAAAATCGTCGAAGTCAATTTCGATGTCGGCAGTTACGTTAACAAAGGCGATGCTCTGGTGCGGCTCGATAATCGCGACGCGCAGATTCGGCTCGAACAAACTCAGGCGCAGGTTGCCCAGGCGGAATCGGGCGTAAAACAGGCGCAGGCGCAAGTCGAAGCGGCGCGCGCGAACGTGCGGCAGACGCAGGCGCGGCTCGGTTTGACCGAAGGCTCGAATTTCGACATCGAAACTTTTTCGCAAGTTCGCGCGACGCGCGCGCAGCTCGATTTGGCGGAAAAAGAATTGACGCGCGCCGAAAGATTAGTTGAAAGCGGCGACATCGCGCGCACGATTTACGATCAGCGCCGCGCAACACGCGATCAATTGCGCGCGCAGCTCGACGAAGCGCGTTCAACGGCGTCGGTCGCCGTCGCTGCGATTCGCACCGCGCAAACTCAGGTTGAAACGGCTCAGGCGGCGGTTCGCGCGGCGCAATCGGCGGCGGATGCGGCGCGAACGCAGACGGCTTCGGCGCAGAAAGCGATTGCCGATGCGGTCGTTTACGCGCCGATCAGCGGTTATATTTCCGAACGCGCCGCCGATCTCGGCGAATTCGCTTCGACGACGCAAAAAGTCGCCACGATTCTGCGCACTTCCGTTTTGCGTCTGCGCATAGATGTTCCCGAACAATCAATCGGACAAGTCGCCGCCGGACAAGGAATTTCTCTGCAAACGAGCGCTTATCCGGATCGCAATTTCGCGGGAACGGTCGTGCGCATACTGCCGAATGTTAATACGACTTCCAGAACCTTAACGGTTGAAGCCGAAGTGGAAAACGTCGGCGGCGTATTAAAACCCGGACAATTTGCGACCGTGCGCATCACGCAGCCGAAACCCGCACCGGCGGTGATGATTCCGGTAACGGCGGTGAAAACCGAAGGCGAAATTAACCGGGTTTATGTCGTGCAAGACGGAATCGCCAATGAACGACTTGTCCAGCTCGGTTTTCTCGAAAACGGTTTGATTGAGGTGAAACAGGGAATTCGCGAAAACGAATCGGTAGCAACGAGCAATGTCAATTTGCTCAATGACGGAGTTTTGGTCAGACAGTAAATAAAAGTTTCGAGTTTCAGATTTCAGGTTTCAAGTGATAGACGGCGAACCTGGAGACCTGAAACTCGAAACTTGAAACTCAAAAATTTATGCAATGGTTAGCTGAAGTTTGTGTCAAAAGACCGGTATTTGCGACGATGCTGATTTTGTCGCTCGTGACGGTCGGCGCGTTTTCATTCTTTTCGCTCGGCGTTGATCTTTTTCCGAAAATTGATTTTCCGACGATTACGGTGACGGTGATCAATCCGGGCGCGTCGCCGCAGGAAATTGAAACGGAAGTCACCGAAAAAATCGAAGAAGCCGTTAATACGATCAGCGGAATTGACGAGCTGCGTTCGAGTTCAGTCGAAGGAATCGCGCAGATTTTCGTTCAATTCGTGCTTGAAAAAGACGTGAACGTCGCGGCGCAGGAAGTGGAAAACCGCGTGCAAACCGTGATTCCGAATTTGCCGGAAACCGCCGAACAGCCGACCGTGCAAAAACTCGACACGGACGCCGCGCCGGTTTTGCGCATCGCCGTGAGCGCGCCGACTTCGCTCCGAGACGTGACGGAAACGGCGAAAAACAAAATCAAGGAACGCATCGAATCAATCAACGGCGTCGGTCAGGTTTCGATTGTCGGCGGACGCGAACGGCAGATCAACGTCTGGGTTGACCCGGACAAAATGCGTTCGTACAACGTGACGGCGAGCGAAATCAATAACGCGCTGCGGCTGCAAAACATTGAATTTCCGAGCGGCAGATTGGACGAAGGACAAACGGAAACAAGCGTGCGCACTTTGGGAAAAATCCGTAAACCCGAAGAATTCGCCAACGTCGTCGTCGCCACGCGCGGCACTTATCAAGTAAAAATCAAAGACTTGGGCTATGTCGAAGACGGCGCGGAAGAAATTCGTTCGCAGGCGCTGCTCAACGGTCAGCCCGCCGTCACTCTCATCGTTTCAAAACAATCCGGTCAAAACACGGTCGCCGTTGCGCGCGAATTAAAAGAACGTCTTAACGAAATCGAACCGACTCTGCCGCCGAATTACCGGATGCAGATTATCGGCGACAACTCGATTTTCATTGAAAATTCGCTGCACGCGATTGAAGAACATTTGATTATCGGCGGCATTCTGGCGGCGGTCGTCGTGTTTTTGTTTTTGTGGAGCTTCCGCTCGACGATTATCGCGGCGCTCGCTATTCCGACTTCGATTATTTCGACGTTCGCCTTGATGTACGCGATGGGTTACACGCTCAATTCGATCACGATGCTGTCGCTGACATTGATGGTCGGCATCGTGATTGACGACGCCATCGTCGTGCTCGAAAACATTTATCGCTTTGTCGAAGAAAAGGGAATGCACCCGTTTCAGGCGGCGATTGAAGGCACGAGAGAAATCGGGCTTGCCGTGCTCGCGACGACGCTTTCGCTGCTCGCCGTGTTTATTCCGGTCGGATTTATGAGCGGCATCGTCGGCAGATTTATGTCGTCGTTCGGGTTAACCAGCGCGGCGGCGATTGCCGTGTCCTTGATCGTTTCGTTCACATTGACGCCGATGCTCGCCGCGCGCTGGATTAAGCCGCACAAAGAAGAAGATTTGGGCGAAGCCGTCGAGCCGTTTAATCTCGGCGACGCGAAAAAGGCGAATTCCGATTCGAGCGCCGAATCGCATTACGAACAGCCGACGATCAATCATAACCGCGATGAAGAAAACGCCGGAAGCGACAGTAAAGACAGTTGGTTTTACAGCAAAATTGATGGAATTTACACGTGGCTTTTGAAAATTTCGATGCGTTTTCGCTGGGCGGTCGTGCTCGTTTGTATTCTTGTCGTCGCCTCGATTTACCCGCTTTTCAATCTCGTGGGAATGGCGTTTCTGCCGGACGAGGACGAATCGGCTTTCAGCGTCAATTTGCGCGGTCCGCAGGGAACGAGTCTTGCGGCGACGCAGAGCATTCTGGAGAGAATCGCCCGCGATATTCGCGAACAGCTTCCCGGAGTTCAGAATACGCTCGTTCAGGCGGGCGGATTCGGCGGCGGCGCGTTTAATACCGGTTCGGTCAACGTCAGCCTCGTGCCGGTTGATAAACGCAAACAATCGCAAGCCGATTTGATTAATAAAACGCGCGGCATCGTCAAAAAATATCAATCGAAAGATTACCGCGTCAACGTTTCCGGTTCGTCATCAATCGGGAACAGTCTCGGATTGGGACGCGGCGGTTCGGGAATCGGTTATAACATCGCCGGACCGGACATTCAAAAACTCGATGAATTTTCCGATCAGCTCGTGGAAAAACTGCGCGCTGACGATACGTTTCGCGATGCCGACCGTTCGCTCGAACTCGGCAGTCCGGAAATTCGCGTGTTAATTGACCGCGCAAAAGCCGCTGATTTAGGCGTTCGTGCCGGCGATGTCGCGCAGGCGCTGAATATCCTTTCCGCCGGACAACGCGTGACGACTTTTGCAGAAGGCTCCGATCAATACGACGTGCTGCTTCAAGCGGATGAACCGTTTCGCCGCACGCGCGACAGTTTGCAGTATTTCACGGTCGCTTCGACCAACGGCGGAACCGTCGGACTGGAAAAACTGGTGAGATTAGAAGAAGGTTTAAGTCCGGCTTCGATCAGTCGCCTGAATCGCCAGCGGCAAGTCACGATTTCGGCAAGCTTGCCGCCGAACGCTTCGGAATCGGACGCGCTCGCTGTTTTGCAGAAACACGCCGCGTCGCTCAATATGCCGCAGGAATATCGCACCGGCGTCACCGGACAATCGCAGGAGCTACAGCGCGCTTATGAATCGTTTATGCTCGCGTTTCTGCTGTCGTTCGTTTTTATGTATCTGATTTTAGCGGCGCAATTTGAATCGTTTATTCATCCGATCACGATTTTGCTGACCTTGCCGCTTTCGATTCCGTTCGCGCTCGTTTCAACGCTGATAGCCGGACAAACGCTGAATATTTTTTCGGCGCTCGGCATTTTGCTTTTGTTCGGCATCGTTAAAAAGAACGCGATTTTGCAGATTGACCATACGAACACGCTGCGCGAACGCGGAATGAATCGCTACGACGCGATTATTCAAGCTAATCGCGACCGTTTGCGACCGATTTTGATGACGACGATTGCACTCGTCGCCGGAATGATTCCGCTGATCGTCGGCAGCGGCGCGGGCGCAGCAACGAACCGCTCGATCGGCATTTTAGTCGTCGGCGGACAATCGCTTTGTTTGCTTTTAACATTGCTCGCCGTGCCGGTTTTTTATTCCTTGTTTGACGACGCGCAGGAATCAACCGTTTGGCACAGCATTTCGGTGCGTCTCGAAAGATTCAAAGCGAATAATTTAACTCCGGTTTACGAACGCGTCGCCGGAGCGTTCAGAAAAGCCAAACCGACCAAAAAAGCATCAACGGATGAAACGAGCGATGGATTGGCGGAACCTACTTCAAGCAAATAGTTTTTGCCGGTTTGAAGCGTGGAAAAATGTTTATAAAAAATCTCAAAAAAAAGAAAAATTCAGCGATTAATTTCGGCAGTTTCAATATTTGCCCGGAAAATAAAAAAGCGGCGCGGTTCGCCGGACGTTTTGCGACGGTTGCTTTCGGCAGTTTGATATTCGTTTTTTCGGTCGCCGGACAAACGACGCCGCCGACCACAACCAATCCGCCGACCACGACGACTCAACCGCCGACCACGCAGCCGACCAATCCGACAACGACGCAGCCGCAGCCGACGACCGATGCGCCGACGCAAACGCCGAGTCAGCCGGTGCAGCAAAATCCGCAGCAGCCGACGACAACCAATCAGCCGACGACCACGACAACCACAACGCCGCCGGGCGTGACGCCGAGCGGTCAGATCGCCAATCCGAACACGGTGATTACGCAGACGCCATCGCAAAACGTCGGAACTTCCGGCGTCGCACCGGCGGTTTTGCCCGACGATCCGCCGCCTGTTGCGCCGAATTTTGAAGCGCCGATTCGCCCGCTGCCGTCGGCTGAAAGAATCGGCGTTGATTTAGCCAATCAGCTTTCAATGACGCTCGATGACGCTATCGCGCTCGCGCTGCAAAATAATAACGACATTGATTCGTCGAAAATTCAGGTGCAGATTGCCGAATTCGGTTTGCGCGGCGCGCGCGGAATTTACGACCCGCTGATCGCGGCGGAAACTTATTATGAACGACGCACGACGCCGGTCGCTTCGACCATCGGCGGCGCGGCAAGCGGTTCGGTGACGCAGCAGCAGTTTTTCGGTACCGGCGGCGTGACCGGATTTTCGCCGTTCGCGGGCGGCTCGTACGATCTCGGTTTTACGTCGTCGCGCACGAACACGTCAAACTTAAACGCGACGCTCAATCCGCAGTATCCGACCGATTTGACGCTGAGTTACACGCAGCCTTTGTGGCGCGGTCTGCGATTTGACAATAATCGCCGCAACATCGAAATCGCCAAGAAAAATCTCAGTTTGACCGACGCGCAATTTCGTCAGCGCGCCATCGAAGTAATCGCGCAAGTCGAACAAGCTTATTGGGATTTAGTTTTTTCGCTGAGAAATTTGCAGGTGCAGATTGACGCGGTCAAACAGGCGCGAACGCAGCTCGAAAGCAATCAGCGATTGGTTGCCGCCGGTGTGCTGGCGCCGATTGATATCGTCGCGGCGGGCACGCAAATCACGACTTTTGAACAAAGCGTTTACACGGCGCAGGAAGATGTGACGCGCGCCGAGAATAATTTGAAAACCTTGATGCTGCCCGAACGAACGTCGGAAATCTGGTCGCGTCCGATTACGCCGGTTTCCGAAGTGAATCTCGAACCGCCGCGCGTCGCGCTCGATCTCGCGCTGTCAGACGCGCTCCGCAATCGTCCGGAAATTACGCAATTGCAGACAAACGAGGAAATCAACCGCATTGACGAGCGATTTTTCCGCGAGCAGACGAAACCGCAAATTGATTTGATCGGTTCTTACACTGCCGCCGGTCTTGCCGGTTCGCCGACCGCCGCAGCGATCAACCCGACGACGGGCGTCAGCCGTGTGCCGGAAAACTTAGTCGGCGGTTATTTCAATTCGCTCGGCAATTTAATCGCCAACGATTACCCGACTTACCGCGTCGGCGTCCGAATTTCGCTGCCGCTCGGCAATCGCGTTGCCGAAGCGAATCTCGGCAGAACGCTTGCCGAATCGTCGCAGATTAAAAATTCGCGCGCGCAAATCGAACAGGTCATCGAGGCGCAGGTGCGCAACGCTTTGCAATCATTGCGCAGCGCCGAAGCGCGGCTTGCCTCGGCGCTCGCATCGCGTCAATCCGCCGAACAGCTTTACGCGAGCGAACAGCGCCAGTTTTCGCGCGGCGTCACTACGCTTTTTCTCGTTTTGCAGCGCCAAACCGAGCTTTTGACGGCGCGCAGCCGCGAATTACAGGCGCAAACCGATTTGAACAAAGCGATTTCCGAATTTCAGCGCTCGACCGGAACGACGCTTTCGGCAAACAACGTCTCGGTTTCAGACGGCGCGAATCTGATCAAAACGAATCCGCGCCGCACAACCGCATTTAACGCCAATTCAAAATTTTTCGAGCCGCCGAAAAAGTAAATGTAGATGCGATAAAAAAAAGGAAGAGCTGAAATTGAAAGTAATTTCAGCTCCCTCTTTTTTTAAATCAAAAATTCTGATTAAAAGCAAAGTTGTTTTTTACCAAACGCCTTTCAGACTTCCGACTTTTTACCGCCGAAAAAGTTAAATCTTAAATCCGCCGCGCGTGAGCAGCGTTTCAAAATTAGCTTTATCAACCGCTTTCAAGTAAGCGTTGCGCGGTTCGACCAAGTTTTTTTGGACGAGCGCGAACAGCGCGTCATTAAGAATAACCATTCCGTGCTGTTTTCCGGTTTGCATTGCCGAAGGAATTTGAAAAGTTTTGCCTTCGCGAATCAGATTGGAAATCGCGGGCGTGACGATTAAAACTTCGAGCGCCGCCACGCGTCCGCCGCCTTTTTTCGGCACGAGCGTTTGCGCGATCACGCCTTTGAGCGATTCGGAAAGCATCACGCGAATTTGCTGCTGTCGGTCGGCGGGAAATTGGTCAATAATGCGATCAACCGTCGAAGCCGCCGTTGTCGTGTGCAGCGTTCCGAACACAAGGTGTCCGGTTTCCGCCGTTTCAATTGCAATCGAAATCGTCTCCAAATCGCGCATTTCGCCGACGAGCAGAATATCCGGGTCTTCGCGCAGGGCGGCGCGCAGAGCGTCTTTAAAACTGTCCGTGTGATTGTGCACTTCGCGCTGATTGACCAAGCATTTTTGATTTTCGTGCGTGAATTCAATCGGGTCTTCGATGGTGATAATGTGGTCTTCGCGCGTTTTGTTGATGCTGTCAACCATCGCGCACAGCGTCGTGGATTTGCCCGAACCGGTCGGACCCGTTACGACGACCAACCCTTTCGACAAACCGCACAGATTCATAATCGCCGGCGATAATCCGAGTTGTTCGGCGGTTAAAATCTTGGTCGGAATAATGCGGAAAACGCCGCCCATTCCTTTTCTGTCCATAAAAATATTGGCGCGAAAACGAGCCAAGTTTGGAATTTCGTAAGCGAAATCCGAATCATTGCGCGCGGCGAATTCTTCCTGATTTTTTGCGGGCATAATCGAAAGCAGCAGCTCGCGAATCGAATCGGCGGTGAGCGTTGTTTCATTCGACGGGAGAATCTGCATTTTGCCGTCTTTGCGAATCATCGGCGGCGTCGAAACGCTCAGATGCAGATCCGACGCGCCGATGTCTGCCATCTTTTGAAAAAGCGCGTTCATTCGCGCCTTCGCCTGCGGATTCTGCCGACTCGCCGTAAACGCGGCGGTTTCACTGTGTAACGATTGCGGTGCGGGCGGCGGAAAATTTTGCGCCGCCGGAAAATTAGTCGGCGGAAAATTAGTTTCAGGCTGATGATTTTCTCCGTAATTCTTTGCAAACGCTGGATTTTGCGACGGTGCCGAAGTCGTCATCGGCACGTTAAATTCACTGGAAAAACTGTATTCGTTGGGCGCGCCTGAAAAATCGTTCGGCGGCGGAAATTCACTGCCGGTGGCGATAAAATCATCGCGTCTTCCGGGCGGTTCGTAATTTGAAGTATCGGAAAAACTCGTAATAAATTCGGGACTGTTGACCGGAACGACATCAATCCTGCTCGGCGTTTCGGCGGCAAACGACGCTTTCGTCGCTGATTCCGCTTCGACGGGCGGCAAAATCAACTCGTCGGTCGAGAAAGCGAATTTGCTTTCATCAACTGCCGAAGCGTTTTCAAAACCGAACGCCGAACTAACCGTTGGCGCGGACGGCGCAGAATTATTTAAAAAAGGCGCGTTTGATTCAAATTGCGCTTGCTGAAAAATCGGTGCCGCCGCATCGTTTACTACTGCTTTTCGATTCGGCGCATCGGTCAGCAAAGGTCTGACTATCACCTTAAAACCGGACGGCGATTTGCGCACGACGAAATTAAAAGCGCCGATCTGATGCCTATAGACGAATTCAACTTCCGGCTGACTCGGCAATTGCTGTTTCACATCTGACGGAATCAGCGGAAAAATTAGCATACTGATTTGCGTGCCGAGCATCGGCGAATTTGCCAATTCGGTTTCGCCTTTTGCCGAAACAAGATACGGCTGTTTATTCGGCACAAGATGCAGTTCGTCGGAACACGACGTTAGCAGTGCCTGCAAATATTGATTCAACTTATCCATAAAAAAAATTGGTTTGTGGCGAGAATCGGACGGGGAAAAAAGGAGTCTTTAAATAAAATTAAGCGAGCCGGATGAACGACTCGCTTGAAAGATTAACACAGCTAAACGATGTTTGTCACTATAATTATTGAAAAGAATGTTCGTTGAAATGTTCGTCAGGCTAAATCATTATTTGTCATAAAGATACAAGCCCAAACCAAACTTGGCGGCAGCGCGGCGCAGCGCCATTGACTCAGCGTTTGAAGAAGAATCGCCGTACGATGTTGTTTCTTCTTCCTCTTGTCCGGTCGCTTCGCGGTAAACTAAGCCTTCGAGACACGGAACCGAGAGCCGAATCGTCATAATCAATTTTCCGCCGACCGAATTCATCGTGCGCACTTCGTAATTCCAGCCGGGCGCGTAATGATCGAGATATTTGACGGCGTCATACCACGAAATATAAGTCAATTCTTTGCCGCCCTGTTTACGCGTGCGCAAATGTCGCTTCGCGACCGGTTTCGACAAATCCTTGACGATATCGCGAATCGAGCGCAGTTCGGTTGATTCGTTTTTCGAGTCCAATTCTTCGACGTTTTTTTCTTCGCTCATAAAACCTCCAAAATGTGTTTCATCTGTGAAACAATATCATTTTAATTTGTTGTAATCAAACGAGAATTGGGGATTTAATGAATGCCGATTTGACTCGTCATCTCCCAAAATATTGAATAAGCAAAAACTGCCAAGCCGAAAAAAGACTGCCATTTTGGTAAAGCTGAAAGTGCAAATATAAGAGTCAAGACAGAACTGATAACTGCGCAACGAGATAAATTAATCAAAACTACATCGGAATGAAATGTTTGTTGAATGCTCATCGCAGTGCTGGAAATCAAAAATATAAACGCGAAAAAGACGCACAGCCATTTTCTAATATCTTTATTCATAAGTTTTTTCAAACCGTTACAGCTTCGCGATATTCGCCCCAAACTTTTCTTAATCGGTGCGAGATTTCGCCGACCGTCACGTAATTTTCGACGCAGTCTAAAATTCGCGGCAGTAAATTTTCCGTTCCGCGCGCCGCTTCTTCGAGTTTTGATAAAGCGCTTTCGGCTTTTTCGGCGTCGCGCCGTTCTCGGACGGCGCGGACGCGTTCGATTTGCTGGTGTTCGATTTGCGCATCAACGCGCTGAATCGGAATCGTTTCGTTTTCTTCGATTTGAAATTTGTTGACGCCGACGACGATTTCCGTTTGTTTTTCGACGGCGCGCTGATATTCGTAAGCCGCTTCCTGAATTTCCCTTTGCGGATAACCGTTTTCGATGGCTTTGAGCATTCCGCCCATCTGGTCAATTTTTTCGATATAAGCGACGGCTTTTTCTTCTAATTGATTGGTCAATTCTTCAATCGCGTAGCTTCCGGCGAGCGCGTCAACGATGTCGGCGACGCCCGATTCGTGCGCAATAACTTGCTGCGTCCGAAGCGCGATCCGCGCCGCCGTTTCGGTCGGCAAACTCAGAGCCTCATCCATCGAATTCGTGTGTAAACTTTGCGTTCCGCCGAGAACCGCCGCGAGCGCCTGAACGGTCGTGCGGACAACATTAACTTCCGGCTGCTGCGCCGTCAGAGTCGAACCGGCGGTTTGCGTGTGGAAACGAAGCATCAAAGATTTCGGGTTTTTCGCCGCAAATCTTTCCCGCATGATTCGCGCCCAAAGTCTTCGCGCGGCGCGAAATTTGGCGACTTCTTCCAATAAATTGTTGTGCGAATTGAAAAAGAACGAAAGACGCGGCGCGAAATCGTCTACTTTTAAGCCAACCGAAATCGCCGCGTCAACATACGCGATTCCGTCCGCCAATGTAAATGCGATTTCCTGCGCGGCGGTCGAACCGGCTTCGCGAATGTGATAACCGGAAATCGAAATCGTGTTCCAATTCGGCACTTCCGCCGCGCAAAAAGCGAAAATATCGGTGATTAAACGCATCGAAGGCTGCGGCGGAAAAATATAAGTTCCGCGCGCGATATATTCCTTCAAAATATCGTTTTGAATTGTGCCGTTGACTTTGGAAAAATCAACGTTTTGCTTGCGCGCGACCGCCAAATAAAGACACAAAAGCGTCGAAGCCGTCGCGTTGATCGTCATCGAAGTCGAAACCGTGTCGAGCGGAATCTCATCGAATAATCGCTGCATATCTTCCAAACTGTCAATGGCGACGCCGACTTTACCGACTTCGCCTGCTGCGAGTTCGTCGTCCGAATCAAGCCCGATCTGCGTCGGCAAATCGAACGCGACGCTCAAACCGGTCGTGCCTTGCGACAAAAGATATTTGTAACGCGCGTTCGATTCTTCGGCGGTCGCAAAACCGGCGTATTGGCGCATCGTCCAAAACCTGCCGCGATACATATTTTTTCGCACGCCGCGCGTAAAAGGAAATTCGCCGGGCGCGCCGATGTCGGCGTCAAAATCGGTTTGTGAATTGTTCGGGTTGAAATCGTTGGGCAGTTCGATGCCCGATGAAGTTTGAAATTTGTCGCGTCTTTCGCTCATAGCGGCTAGATTAGCACAAATTTTCTTCCCGAGATACGACGAAACGCCGCGCCGAAAGTGAGTTTAGCGCTCGAAACTCATTTTAAGAAAATTGACGTGCGGAGCGGCGAAAAAGTTTTCAGCATCAATTATTGAAAAGCCGTTCAGCCGCAAAATCGAGCGCCGAATTAATTTTCGCAACGGTCTTTTTTTGCCTGCGTTTTTAATGTATATTGAGAGTTACCAAAAATTCTTTTTGCTGTTTTTGTTCGATTTCAAAATTTGGATGTTTGCTCAAAAGCGGTCGCCGCTTTTTTGTTTCGGAAGACCCAAAAATAAAAAATGCAGCTTGATGACGACGCGAAAAATGCGGTGCAAAATATCGGCGAAGCGATCAATTCGGCAGTCGGCGAAAGCCTTGCGCTTGCCGCCGCGATTGAACATTTGCGCTCAATCGGTTACGAAGCGAATTTGACCGTGCGGCTGGAAATCGCGCTGGAAAAAATTGAAGCGGAAGAAGCGGAAGATGATTTTGAAGATTTGGAATCCGAGTTTGCCGGCGACACGGAACCCGAAAACGTCGATTTTGAATTGACCGAAGAAGATTTGCGCACGCTGCGGAAAATGAAAATCCGCTTTTAAGGGCGAGCGGTAAGCGGTAAGCGGTGAGCAGAAAACCAATAAAGGCTTTAAATCAAATGATTTTTCCTTTACATGATTTCTGCTCACCGCTTACCGTTCACTATTTACTATTTACTATTGTCTTGAATTACTACAATTATTTTACTGAAATTGAAGAAACTTTTATTCGGCGGCGCGGGCGCAATTTGCTTTTGTCGCCGCTTGATTGGACTTTAATCGAAACCTGGCAGCAACGCGAAGTGCCGCTTCATATTATTTTGCGCGGCATCGAAAAAGTTTTCGACAGCATGGACAGTCAACCGGCGCGCAAACGCAGCATCAAATCGCTGACTTACTGCCGCGATGAAATCGAAGCGCAATACGCCGATTGGCTGACGCGGCAAGCCGGAAAACCCAGCGGCGCTGCGACAATTTCGGCTGAAACGACGCAAAGCGGATTTCTGACGCGAGAATACGTTTTGGAACACATTGAAAATTCAATCGCGCAGCTGAAAATCATCAAACAACCCGAATTGCAGGAAGATTTGCGCCGCGCCGTCGCCGGTTTGGAAAGTTTGCGCGAGAATTTTACCGATGATTGCGACGCGGCGGAAAAGATTTTGCTCGAAACCGAAAATTTTCTTGACGCGCAGCTGAAACGTAATACCGACCCGGCGCATCTAAACCGAATAAAAAAGGAAGTGGAAGCCAATCTCGCCGCGTACAAAAACAAAATGGACAAAGAAGCCTACGAAAAAACTTTCGATTTGATGTTTTTGAAACGTTTGCGCGAAGATTTGCGAATTCCGCGTCTCAGCTTGTTCAGCTTATGAAAAACATCGCGAAAATCTGTGTCGTTTGCTATTTGTTTTCAGCAATTTCCGGCGCGCAAACGAAACCGGACGCGGCGAAAAACGCCAAATCAAAACCGCCGATTAAAACAGCCGCTAAACCGGCGGCAAAACCAAATTCCAAATCAAACTCGAAATTAACGGTCAAACCCGCCGCTAAAAATTCCGTCGCGCCAAACGATAAATCAAGACCGAAAGAAAAAACCGCGCCGACTAAGCAGAGCGCAACGCAAAACGCCAAACAAAGCGCGCCGCAGAACAATAAACAAACCGGGCAGCAAAATCTCAAACAAAACGCCGCGCAAAAAATAAAAACTTCCGCGCCGACGGCGAAAAGCAATTCGCCGAAAAGTTCAAAACCGGCTGTCGCAATCGCTAAAAAAGTCGAAAATCCCAAGCCGAACGCGCCCGCGAAATCGAGCGAAAAAGCAGCCGCGAAACCGGTTAACCAACCGACCGTGAAGCCTCTGACGGAAAAAATCGTTTTGCCGACTGCCGCCAAAACTTTCGATCAAGGCGAACTTGACGGCAAAATTTATACGAACAAAAGTTTGCATTTTGCAATCGAGCTGCCTGAAGAATGGATCGTTCCCGGCGCGGATTTCGAGGCGCAGATCAAGGAACAGGGAATTAATCTCGCGCTTGAAACGCCGCAAGCGGTCAAAGCGAACGCGCAGAAAACGCTCGCGCAGGCGGCAAACCGCGTCGGCATTTTGCTGACGGCGTATAAAATCTCGCCCGATACGGCGGAAAACGCAATTTTGCGCGTTTCGATCGAAGATTTGCGCGCCGTTCCGCAGGTCAAAGATGCGGTTGATTATTTTGATTTGATGCGCCAAACTTTTCAGATCGTTAAAACGTCGAGCGACTTCAAGTATTCGGAAACCGGCGCCGAACGACTCGGCAAAATGCAGTTCGGTTTTCTCGATACTTCAACGGCGGCGGGAAAAAAGCGAATGTATGCGACGGTGCGCGGCGGATTTGCGCTGATGTTTACGCTGACATACAAAAGCGAAAACGATTTGGAAACAGTAAAAAACGTGCTGGCGAATGGAAATTTTCGCCTTAAATAATATTTTGAAAAGAGAAAACAAAAAGAATCCGGCACCGGAAAAAACGTACGAAGTTAAAATCGAAAAAATAGTTCCCGGCGGCTACGGTTTGGGTTTTGCGGAAAAATTGACGTTTCTCGTTCCGCTCGCCGCCGCCGGCGACCGTTTGCACGTCAAAATAAATCAGCTCAAAGGCAAAACGGCATTTGCGGAAATCGTTGACGTGATCGCGCCGTCAGCCGACCGAATCAAGCCGCCGTGCGTTTATTTCGGGCAAAAAAAGTGCGGCGGCTGCGATTTTCAACAGCTCGATTACGAAGCGCAGCTCGCGGCGAAGCTCGGCATTATCAAAGATTGTCTGACGCGCATCGGCAAAATTGAATACGAAAAAGAAATTGAGATCGTCGGCAGTCCGAAACCGTTCGGTTACCGCGCGCGCGCGCAATGGCACGCCGACGCGCGCGCTCATAAAATCGGTTATTACCGCCGCAACTCGCACGATGTGATTGATGTCGAAAAATGTCCGATTCTGACCGAACCGCTGCAAGATACGTTGACCGAATTGCGCGAAACAATCGTCTGGGAAAGTTTCTGGAGCAAAAAAATCGAAATCGAGGCGGCGAATTCGGGCGATAAAGTTTCGGTTTATTCAACCGAAATCGTCGAGCCGACCGAAGAATTAAAGTACGAAAATGACGGAAACAGTTATTTTTACGACGCGAACACTTTTTTTCAGGGCAATCCGTATATCATCAATCGTTTGGTTGACGCGGCAATCGGCGGCGCGGCGGGCGCGGCGGCGCTTGATTTATACAGCGGCGTCGGACTTTTCACGCTTCCGCTGGCGGCAGTGTTTGGCAAAGTTTGCGCGGTCGAATCGAACGGAAAAGCCGTTGATTTCGCCGAAAAAGCGGTTGCCAACGCGCGGCTCGAATCGGTCGAATTTTACCGCGAAGATGTCGGCGAATGGCTTGAGCAAAACGATTCGGAGCCGGTAGATTTCGTTTTGCTCGATCCGCCGCGTGCCGGAACGGAAAAACCGATTGTCGAAAATCTGCTCAAAATTAAGCCTAAAGAAATTTCCTACGTTTCCTGCGAACCTTCGACTTTAGCGAGAGATCTGCGTATTTTGTGCGACGGCGGCTACGAAATCGCTTCAATCGTCGCGCTCGATTTGTTTCCGCAGACGCATCACGTTGAAACAGTCGTTCGCTTAAAACGCATTTGACGGTAATAAAAGAAATTCGGCATTTATTTTATGACGAAATCAGCCAAATTCCTTCATCTGTTTTTGTGTTTCGCGCTGCTCGCGCCGTCATTTTTCGCGTTTGAAACCGATCAGTATAATTTATCGCCTGTGCCGCTCGCCGACATCGGCGATGAAGTCTCCGAATATACCGAAAATGAAATTCTTCAAGCAATCGGTAAATTAAACAACGAGATTCGCGCGCGGCTCGTTTGTCTCGAAAACGCCGAAGCAAATGCGGCGAAAAATGCGGGGAAAAAAGATTGCGGCGCGGCAAATGAAGAACAGCGAAAGCTCGCATTTCTTCGCTCGGAAGACGCGGCGGCGCTTTACGTTTTTCGGCGACTCGGCGCGGGCTTTATTCCGTTTACCAAATCGGGGACGTGGCTGGAAAAGCATCGCTTTAAAGCGCAGCCCGCGCGTTATAAAAGCAGTTACGGCAATTCGATTTACGCGCTCGTTCCGACCAATTATCTGACGATCAGCCCGACAATTAGGATTTACGCGGCGGAGTTTGGCACCGACAAAATCGCGCATTTTTTTCAGCAGGGCTACGATTATTACAAAATTTACAAAAGCGCGCTCAAAAACGGCGCGACACCGGCGGAGGCAACTCAAAAAGCGATTCGCTGGGGACAAATGACCGAGCGAACTTATTACGGAACGCTCGTGTCCGGCGTTTATTCCAACGCCGATTTGTGCGCCAATTTCGTCGGGCTGAAATTTTATCAGGGTTTGACCGGCGAAGTGCGAATCGGCGGTCAAACGCGCGCGGCGATTTTGCGTTTGGAAAACGGTTTGTGGACGATCAGCGAAAAAATCAATCGGCGCGAAACGCTGATTAAACCGTTTATGACCGCGCATCTTAACGAAGCGCTCAATCCGTCACTTTACCTCGCCGGTCTGCGTTCGTTCGTGCGCAAAACCGTCCGCAAAAACGCGTGTCCGCAATGGCGTGCGCGTTATCCGAATCTGACGCAAACCGATTACGCGGAAACGACCGCCGATTTAACAAACTGGCTGGGCGAAGATTACGGATTCAAAACGAGCAGAAAGTTCGTGACGATTGCCGCGACTTGTTTTGATAAATAAAAAACGCTTTCCGATTTTCTGCCTTTATGTGGTCAGATTTGCATTCGCGCTGTTTCAATTATAAATTCGCATTGATTGATTGGCTGACCGGCTGAATGATTCGCTGCGTAACTCGTTTTGATGCACCGGGTTCGCGCCAATTCCAATGTTCCATCATCGGCGTCAAACTGCGCAGAGTTTTTTTGAGTTCTCCTTGAAAATAATATGCGGGAATGTCTGCGGACGTAATTTGTCCGTGCGCCAGCGCTTCAAAAATTTCGCTCAGCTCGGACGAATTGCGCCGCTTGGTCGTGCAATCGAGCCAGTAAATTCCTTGCGGATCAATGTTGCAATCGGCGCGCGTGACGAGCGAACACCAATCGGTCGAATCAATAAACGGGTACCAGCAAAATCCGCGAAACGCGATGCCGCGCGGCGCGAGTATTTTTTCGAGCGTTTCGCACTGCTCGACCATAAATTTGAGCCAGCTGATGCGGTCGGAAACGTAGCCTCTGATATTGGTTTCCGTCAGCATAATCGGCAGATTAAAGCGGTTAACGTAATCCATCGCTACTGAAACGAAGCCTTCCGGGTACAGATTTGGATAAACGCGACCTTCGGCTGACCATTCGAGTTCCGAATGAGAATAATAATCCAAACCGATCACATCAATGCGCGCCGGATTTTCCGTAAACCAGCGCAGACGTTTTTCA
>SXVE01000057.1 GCA_005790265.1 Acidobacteriota bacterium
AATGTTCGGTAGAAACAATCATTTCAATTTTCCGGGTGAAATTTGCATTCGGTAAATAAAAAACAGCTGTAAGAAACGAGTAACAAATGCGTTGGAAAACAAATCGCACAAATCATACGTCAAAGCTGGAAAAATAATTCGGTTCAAAGTTGCGCGGCAAAATGATAAACTGCCAATAAGTTCTCAATAAAAAAGTTTGAAAAAAATGAAAAAACTAATTCTCATTCTGACGCTGTTCGTTCTCTTTTTCAGCACCGTCTCGATTAACGCGCAGGAAATCGCGCAATGTACGCAATCGAAAGTGACGACTTTGCCGCTCGCCGGAGATTACGGCAGTTTCGGGCAATTCGCCGTTACTTTGCAAACGGTCGCGCATCCGGACGCGGGCGCGCCGGCGCCGGTTTCGGTTTTCGTTCCCGCAAATGCGACGGCGCAGAGCAAAGCGCCAGTCGTTTTTTTCGCTCACGGTTTCGGCGGCACCGATTACCGCTTTTACGAATCGCTGCTGCGGCAATTGGCGAGCAACGGCTACATCGTGGTTTTTTCGCCGTACACCGCCAATTTATTAACGGCAAATTCGACCCGCTACAATCAGCTCTGGAATGGATTCGCCGCCGCCGTTAATCAATTCGGCAGCGTAATGGACACGAGCCGCGTCGGTTTCGCCGGACATTCTTACGGCGCGGGCGCAACTCCGGAAATGGCGCGGCGCGCGGTCGGACGCGGTTGGGGCGGCAACGGATTGTTTTTATTCGTGATGGCTGCTTGGTATAACTGGGGAACGAATCTGGAACAGATTCCGGCGTCGGCGAAAATGGTCGTGCAGGTTTACTGGGACGACGAAACGAACGAACATCTCATTTCGCAAAACGATGTCTGGAATCGTCTGCCGCAAATTACCGAAAAGAAATGGCAGGTAATTCGCGAATCGCGCACGTCGTGCGTTTTGCGCGCCGGTCACGGCGTACCGGTGACGAACGGACTCGGACAAACATCGGCGACGACCGACGCTTATGATGCATGGGGCGTTTGGCGGCGCATTCACGCGCTTGCCGATTATACTTTCGCCGGAAATGCGGCGGCGCGCTCCGTCGCTTTCGGAGCCGATTCTTCGATGGGCAAATGGCGCGGAATTTTCGCCGCGCGAAAAATCGCGCCGCTCGAATCTTATGATTCGCCGGTAATTAATACGCAGAGTCAACCTGATTTTCTGTGGAGTCAGAAATGCATCTACGCGCTCGGTTCGCCATGTTCGCAATAAAAAAATCCGCACGAGTTATAACGGCGGTCTTTGACCGCTTTTTTATTTGCGTTGATAATGAAACTCGTTTGCCGAACGGCAGAAAGAGGAAATTTACAAAAATGCTTGATTTACATTACGTCAGAGAAAATTTGGAAACCGTCAAAAAAGCGCTCAAAAATCGCAATTTTCCGGTTGA
The DNA here is from genome assembly GCA_005790265.1 of Acidobacteriota bacterium. Taxonomy (GTDB): domain Bacteria; phylum Acidobacteriota; class Blastocatellia; order Pyrinomonadales; family Pyrinomonadaceae; genus SXVE01. The sequence continues at coordinate 1,440 of SXVE01000057.1, forward strand.
TTTGTTGAACGAATTCGCCGCGCTTGACGCCGAACGCCGCCGCATTATCGGCGAAGCGGACAATATCAATCAAACGCGCAATAGTTCGAGCAAGGAAATCGGCGCATTGATGCAGACGGGAAAACGCGAAGAAGCCGAAGCGAAAAAAAAGGAAATCGCCGGACTAAAAGACAAGCAATCCGAACTCGAACACCAGCGCGACGCGGCGGAAAATGCGATGCGCGATCTGCTTTCGCATCTGCCGAACATTCCGGCGAACGATGTTCCGGTCGGCGCGGACGAAGCGGCAAACGTCGAAATTCGCCGCTGGGGAACGCCGCGAAAATTTGATTTTGCGGTGAAAGATCACGTTGACCTAGGCGAAACTCTGAGGATTCTCGATTTGGAGCGCGCGACGAAAATCGCCGGTTCGCGGTTTGCGATTCTTAACGGCGCGGGCGCGCGACTTGAACGCGCGCTAATCAATTTTATGCTCGACGTGCACACGACCGAACACAATTACACGGAAACTTTGCCGCCTTTTCTGGTCAATCGCAAATCGCTTTTTGGCACCAATCAACTGCCGAAATTTGAAGAAGATTTGTTTCACATCAAAGACGAAAGGGAATTCGCGCTGATTCCGACGGCGGAAGTTCCGGTCACGAATTATCACGCCGAAGAAATTCTCGACGCGAAAGATTTGCCGAAATATTACGCCGCTTACACGCCATGTTTTCGTTCGGAAGCGGGAAGTTACGGGCGCGACACGCGCGGTTTGATTCGGCAGCATCAATTTGAAAAAGTCGAACTCGTCAAATTATCTCTGCCGGAAAATTCCGCCGAAGAACACGAGAAATTAACCGCGAACGCCGAGCGAATTTTGCAGTTGCTCGAACTGCCGTATCGCACGGTCGTTCTTTCAACCGGCGATATGGGATTCGGCGCGCGCAAAACTTACGACATCGAAGTCTGGCTGCCGTCGCAGGAAACTTTTCGCGAGATTTCAAGCTGTTCCAACTGCGGCGATTTTCAGGCGCGGCGAATGAATCTCAGATTTCGGCGTTCGGGCGGCGCGAAACCGGAATTCGTTCATACGCTCAACGGTTCCGGTTTGGCGGTCGGCAGAACGTGGATTGCGGTGCTCGAAAATTACCAGCAAGCGGACGGTTCGGTTATTATTCCTGAAGTTCTGCGCCGTTATATGAACGGACTGGAAAAAATTGAACTTGGTTAAAGTAAAGGTTCCGGTTTTTATTACCGATTTTCTCCGAAGAAAAAAGGAGCGCGAAACTTTTATAATTTCGCGCTCCTTTTTTCTTTAGTGATTTTAATCAGCGATTAAAGTTTTGTTCCGGCGTTCGGCGTATTACCGCTCGCTCCGCTTTTGGGCTTATCGCTTTTGTCGTTTTTGTCGCTGCTTTCGCCGCTTGCTGCCGCGTTCGTCAAGCCTTGTTTTTCGGCTTGATCGGCAACCGTGCGTTTGGTTTCATCAACTGCGTGACGAACTTCGTCGCCGATTGTTTTTTGCGCTTCGCCCGCAACCTGCTTGACTCGGTCAATCAAATCGCCCGCCGCTTCCTGCGCTTTCGACATCAGATTATTTCTCGCCTCGCCCATTAATTGTCCTTCATAACGCGTCGAAGGAATGGACAAACCGACTGCCGCGCCGACGGCAAGCGCCACTGCTCCGATTGCCAGCGGGTTTTCGTCAATATAATAATCGTATTGTTCGCGCGCCTGCGAACCCAAATCACCGACTTTTTCATAAGTCTTTCCGGCAACGTCAGCTACGCTCGAATATGCGCTCGAAGCCGCGCCGGAAACTCCTTCATACGCCGAGCTTGCCGCGCCGCTTACGCCGTCGTAAGCCGTGCTCGCCGCATCAGTGACACTGCCGTAAGCGCTGTCGGCGACTTGCGCCGCACTGCCGTAAGCGCTGCTTGCCGTGCCGCTGATTTTCTCCTGCGCCGATCTAAAAGTTGATCTGTTTGATCGTCCGCGTCCGTAATCGCCGCGCTCGTTACCCTCGTGGTCTTCGTCGCTGTAACGATAACTGTATTTCGGACGTTTGCTGCCGTATGCGCTTTGATAAGCTAACAGTCCGACGCCGAGACCGATTAAAATCATCGGGAACGGATTGTCCTTCGCCACTCGTCCCGCTTCTGTTTTTGATAATTCTCGTCCTGCTTTTTTCATAAATTCACCCACCTTTCCAAAAGTTGCGCCGTAAACGGAATCTTTCGCCGTTTCGTAAACGCTGGTTATTTGCTCTGAAACCTGTTCCTTAACTTGCTCGGAAATATTGGCAATGCTTAATTTTTCCTGAATTGCGTCAATCGTTTCGCTCATCTGACTGCGAGTTTCGACTATTTGACTGCGAATCTGCTCGGTATCACCCGTCGTCAAATCATCGCTGACAGAAGCATCGTTTGTTGAAATCGAATAGTCGTCACTTTGCGCATCGAGGTAATTATCCTGTCTCGCGCCTTGAAGTGTCGAAACCGCATCAGGTTCATTGATATTTTCTAGCTCACTTGATTTTTCAGCCATTGTGCGTCCTCCTTGATTGTTTCAACTGTTTCGCGCGGTGTCAGATTCATATTCTTCAAAGCGGAAATCGCCGAAGAAATCAATAAAAACGCAATTATCCCGATGGCGATACCGACAATCAGAGCCGCCGCCCATGCCGGAATAACATAACTCAAGCCGATAATAACTGCGGCGATAATCGAAAGAAGCGCAGCATAACCGACCGCTCCGCCGACAACCAAATAACCGATATTCTTCCCGGCTTTAGTTGCTTTCTGCGTTAACTCGGTTTGCGCCAGCGCTACTTCCTGCCGCACTAAAGTGCTGGTTTCAGATGCCAGTTCGGAAAATAAATCGCCGAGGCTGCGTTCTTCTTTAACGGCGGTCGTTGTTTCGTTTCTTGCTATTTGCTGTTGTGCCATTTTCGTAACCTCCTAGCTTCTATGAAGGATTCGCCGTTGTTTTATCGCCTGTCGCCGATTTTTTCTCAGTCGAATTCAAGTCTGATTTAAAGGAACTCGAACTGCCTAAATTTGAGCTCGAATCAGTTGCGCCCGGACTGGTGTTGCCGGTCGCCGATGACGACGCGCCGGTGGCAGAAATTCCGCTCGTTCCCGTTCCGGTTGAACCGACGCCGATTCCGCGATTGCTGCCCGATGTATTACTGCGAAAAGATTTACCCGAGTTTTTATTTCCCGCACCGTAATTAGAACTATACGAAGAATTTGAGTTGGAACTTTTCAAAAAGCGAGCCAACAAAATTCCCGCCGCGAAAGCGCCGCCGATGAAAACTGCAGGATTACGACGCGCAAATTTCTCGACATCTTTGACCATTGCGCGCACATCGTTGCGTTCAAAATACTGCGAAATCTGCTCAACTTGATTAGCCAATGTGTCGCTGTATTTAGCCGCAGTATCGGTCACGCCGGTTTGCTCGTCAGTTTCGCGAAGCGTCGAGCTGACTTGACGAATTGTATCGGCAACCGACGTTAATCCGCTAGCTAAATCAGTTTTTTTCTCTTCGATTGTCGTCGTCGCTTTTTCCGCCGCAACGCCGTAAGCCTGACCGGCAGTGCTTTTCGCCTGGTCAACCAAACCGCGCGCTGTTTCTTTCACCGAATCAGTATTTACGCTACTCAGCAAACCGCCTGATTTGTCTTCGGCAGATTGTGCAGAGGCTCCTGAAATATCTTTTGATTTGTCGCCGCTGCCACCAAATTTTTCTGTTGGCGATGTGTTTTGTAAATCTTTATTTTTTTCGTCAATCATAGTTTCACCCCTTTCTCGAATTTTTAAATTTCCTCAATTTTTCACCGTCGCACATTATACAAAAACATCCGAAGTTATTAAGTCTGTATTCAGACATTAGCAAAACCGAAATTCTTTGTTTTTATGCAACGATCTTCTACTCAATAATTTATAAATATATGTGTCTTATCGAAAACAACGGCAAGTCCCAAAATCAAGACTTACCGTTGCAGTTCAAAGACAGATCAACTGATTCGCCGTATTACAAACGTCCAAACGGTGCATAAACCGTTCCAGTCGGCTGCAAAACGTCTTTTTCTTCAAGCGTTACAAACAAACCGAAATCGCTCAATGCCGTTTCGCCGCGAATTTCGGATTCCTGACGTTCGCCGGTATTAATAATCTGTCCGATTTTTGTGTATTCTTTAGCTGGTGAAACAGCCCACAGCACAAAACGTCTCTGTTTCGGCGCCAATTTCATATCGTCAAAACGCATTTTGATTTTGGTCACGCCCTGCTTGCTGTTGTCAATGTATGCTTTGCCCTTTAAGCCCTGCAATTCACCGGCAAAATTAACGCGAATTTCTGATTCCCCTTTCTCAAAACCACTGATTCCGAGCAGCGGAACGTTGTAAGGCGATGCGACACCGGCACCGACTCCAACTTGTTTTTCCATTGAATTCGGCGTTGAAGTTCTCGTCGGAACAACGGCATAACCGGTTGGAACTGCGCTGCGAAATACGACCGGTGTTGTCGGATCAATCGCTTTTAATCCTTCGTTCGGCGAAAGAACAAGCATAAATTGATTCATCGGAGTCGTGAATTCTGCTTTTGCTACACCGTTTGTGACAGTCACAGGACCGAGCAAAGTCGGCGCACCTGACGGATCAATTGCGTATGCATAGAAACTTTTCGCTTCGCCGGTAACGCCGTTTAAGTCAACGTAAACTTTCGTTCCGTCGCTCATACGCATCACTCGCGCTAAACCTTTCGCACCAGACATCGAAAGCGGTGTCAGATCAACCGTAACTTCTTTGCCGACCGGATATTCGATGACCGAATAAGAACCGTCGGCATTTTGGACAACTTCAGTTTTGGTTAAAGTTGTTGTCGTCGTTTGGGTTGAATCTTGAGCGAATGCTCCGGTTGAAAATACAGCCGTCAATAATAATCCACCACTAATTTTCAAGATATTTGTCGTTTTTTTCATAAAAACCTCCCTTTGTTCATTGTGTTGAGACACTAAAAAGTATGTGTTGCTCGTTGTCGCAATCGTTGTGCCAAACAATGATAAATGATGGATTAATTAAGTTTTACTTAAATTTAGTAGAGATGGGAAAAGAAGTTCTATAGGATTGTGTATGAAAAAGAGACAAAAATTGTATTGTAAAAATCGTCAAATTTTAAGTGCGCGAATCTAGCGACTAGCGTTACTCTTTTCTTTGAACGCTGATTCAGCAATGTTTGAAATCCACCAAAACGCGCCTTTGATGCCGAGATGTTCAAACATCAATTTGAAAACTTTCGGGTGAATGCGCGCGGTCTTGAGCAAAACTTTTTTAAATGAAGCGAAAGAAATTCTATCCTGAAACATTTCACGGCTGATTTCCGCGTCCAAACTGCCGAGCGCCGCCATTACCGCGTTCATCGTTTCGTTGACGACCGACGAACTGCTTTTTTCGACCGGACGCATAAATTCGGCGAGGCTCGCCATCTGCGCGACGCGCGGTTCGTAAGCATTGATTTTTGACAGCGTTTTCTCGTCGAACGCGTTTTCGCGCAGAGATTTTTCGGTTAATTCGGTCAGACCGTTCAAATTGCGGACATGCGAACCAAAGCCGCAAAACGTTAGCGGGCTTGATAAACCGGCAGCGTCGCCGACGAGCAAAATGCGGTCGGTCGCGGTTTTTTTGACGTTGTTCCAACCGTGATGATGAACGCTCGGAATATAGCCGAAAACCGGTTTGACGACGCGCCAAGCGCCGTTTTTGGTTTTGTAATCGGGAAGTTTTTCAAAATATTCTTCAAACAAATTGAAAAGCGATTTGTCGGCTTTCGAGTCAACCGCGTCGTAGAAAAAAAGATACGTTGTGTATTCGTCTTTGACCGGATTTCCCGCGAAACCTTCCCATATTAATTGGCGATGATCAGTCGCGTCTTCGGTCGAAACGAGTATCTCGCCAACTCCGAAATTAACTTCTTTTTCCGTTTCGCCGTGTCGAAATCCGCGCGCGACCGTGCCGACCGTCGGGCAAACATGCGTGATTGATTTTCCGTTGTTTAACTGCCGCGAAATTGGAGAATTCGTTCCGGTCGCGTCAACAAAAAGCTG
>SXVE01000452.1 GCA_005790265.1 Acidobacteriota bacterium
TCGCGGTTCTGCCGCCGGAAATCGTGATTCCGCTCAAACCGACCGCCGAACGGTCGCTTGGGTTGCCGGTCACGTTAAAAATACCGTGATTGACGCTCGATGCCGGATCGCGGCGGACGGTCAGAAGATTCGCGCCTCTGCCCGTGATCGTCAAGCTTTTTTGATTGCTCGCCAAAGCGCGAAAACCGGCGGCGTCCGAGAGCGTAATCGTCTGCGGCGAATCAAAAAGCGGCGACGCGAAAACGATCTCGTTGCCGCGCGCCTCCGCCGCGGCGATCGCCTCGCGCAGCGAACAATCCTGCGCGTCGCACGAGCCGGCGTTGGTGTCCTCGATTTTCGTCACGACGAGCGGAGCGAAACGCGCCGCCTCGAACGCGCCGATGTCGGAATTATCGCCGCCGGGCGCGGGCGGTGCCGCCGGATTGTCTACCGGACGCGGCAACCGGCGCTGGTCAACGTTCAAACCGAACGAATTGCCCGAATCAATCGCCGGGCTGCCCGGAAGCAGCGCGTGCGTCGGCGCCGCACCGCCATTATCGGCGAGCGCGGCGAGACGCGGATCAATCGGCGAAGCGCTTGTGCCGGTGCGGTCGCCCGTCGCGCCGAATCCCTGCGACGAGCCGACGTTGCCGATCAGGTTATAACCCTGCGAGGTGAAATTGCCCGCCACATCCGGCACGCTCGCGCTGTTGCGATTGCCCGCGACGATCGTGCCGCGCAGAATCGTGTTCGGCGCGCCGGCGATGCCGCCCGCGCTGCTGGCACCGCTCGCCTCGTTGTCGGTGACGGTCGAATTCGTAATGATCGCGGCGGTTCCCGAATCGAGCACGATGCCGCCTGCGTTGTCGCTTCCCGGACTGCTGACGACATTGCCCGAAACGGTCGAATTAAACATTTCAAAAGATTGTCCGAAGGCGAGAATGCCGCCCGCGTTGTTCGCGCCGCTGCCCGAAACGGTATTGTTTGAAATCGTGCTGTTTTCGATGAGCAGCCGTCCCGTGCTCTGGATTGCCGCGCCGACGCTGCCGACGCTTCCGGCGGCGCGGTTGTTCGTCAAATGACAATCGAAAATTCTCAAACTGCTGTCCGGTGTCGCCCCGAAAAAAATCGCGCCGCCGCCGAAGGTTCCGCCGTTGCCGCCCGCAATGGTCATCCTGCCCAAGGTGACTTGGATTGGGCTGCTGCCCGTGATTCGGAAAACCCGCAAGTTGGAGTTTGCCGGGCGCGTGATCGTCAGAAAAGTTGCGCTGCCGCCTCTGATCGTTAAACTTTTGTCGATAATTAACTCGCCGAAGCCCGGCTCGTCCGAGAGCGTGATCGTGCGCGGTGTATTGAAAACCGCGAGGACAATGTCGCCCGGCTTTGCCGCCGCGATCGCTTCGCGCAGAGAGCAGTCGGCATCGCACACGCCGTCGTTTGTGTCTTCGGTTTTGGTAACGTTCCAAACCCCGGACTGTCCGAACGTCGTCGCGGCGAAAAAAAACAAAATAAAAAATATGGCGCAAATCGCCGTTGCAAAAGTAGTTTTAGATAAATTCATAAATTAGCTCCAATAGAGAAAAAATATTGAAAAAAGCAACTTTAAGTTTCTTCGCCTGTGCGGACAGTCGGCGATTCGGCAGAAAGCGCAGCGGCGAGCGAGGTCGGGCAAACGAGCGTCGCGCCCGTGGGGTTTTCGACGAAATGCGCCGCGCCGCGCTCGATCATTTGAAAAATCAAACGGCAGTTTATTTGCAGCAGCGCGGCGCATTGTTCAGCCGCCAGCAGCGATTCGCCGCACGCCAGACACCTCGTGTTCCCGTTTACCGGGCGGACGACGAAGCGCCGTGCGGTTTCGATAAAAAATTCGGTTGTGCGTTTGATTTCCATACGTTCTTGGCTAAAATAATCTCGCTTCGATTAGTTTTTCAGGTGACGATTCACAAACTATCAACTGCGTCGCTCAAAGTCTGGAAAAAAAAAGCGAAAATTTTTTGGATAAGATTTTGGATACGGTGAAAAGACTGCAAACAAACGACTTCTACGAATTCGGCGGCTTTTGGCTGGACGTCAAAAAGCGTCGTCTTCTGAAGGACGGCGAGCCGATTTCGCTCACGCCGAAAGAGTTCGAGGTCTTGTTTTTTCTCGTCGAACGCGCCGGTCGCGTGGCGGAAAAGAACGAATTGATCGAGGCGATCTGGGCGGACACGTTTGTCGAGGAAACGACCCTCGCGCGCAACGTCTCGTGGCTACGGCAAAAGCTGGCGGCGCAATCGGGCGGAATGAAATTCATCGAAACCGTTCCGAAACGCGGCTACCGCTTTGCCGCCGAAGTGACTGCCGCCGGCGACCGCGAACCGCAGCCGGAAATCGTGGTCGAAGAACAAACCTTAACGCGCATTCGGGTCGAAGAAACGATTTCCGTACCGAACGCCGTCGCCAATGATATCGAAAATCAAATCGCGGTTCCGGTTGCTGCGAACCAAATCGCTGCGCCCGCCGCGCCCGCGCCGTTGCCGCGCCGCTTTTCCGCAACTCTCCTCCTGCTCGCGCTCGGCGTATTGATAGTCGCGGTCGCCGGATTCGTCGTTTACGGAATATATTTAGCGCCGGCGGAAACGCGGGTTCAATTTGTCGGCGAAGTCGTGCCGTTTTCCGGCGCGTCCGGTTACGAAAATACTCCGGCTTTTTCGCCGGATTCGCGGCAGCTCGCCTATGCCTGGAACGGCGACGAGCACAAAAAAACAGACATCTACGTGCGACTCGTCGGGACGGATGCGGGCGAGCCGCTCCGGTTGACGGACACGCCGGATCTTGGTGAACAGTATCCGGTTTTTTCGCCGGACGGCGGGCAGATCGCTTTCGTCAGGGAATTTAAAGATTATGGCGAAGTGATTTTAATTCCTTCGCTCGGCGGCGCTGAACGCCGCGTCGCGCGTTTGTTTTCAGGGAATTACAGCATTTCGTTCGCGCCTGACGGCGCGACGATCGCCGTGGTCGACACGGATGATTCCTCCGCGTCCGCGCCGGACAGACAGTTTTGTATTTATCTGATCGATTTGAAAACGGGCGCCAAACGGCGTTTGACGATGCCCGCCGATTTTGCCGGTGAAACGACGCCGCGTTTTGCGCCGGACGGGAGAAATCTGGCGTTTGTCCGCAATTTTCGCGACGGCACGCAGGATCTGTTCGTTGTTCCGACCGGCGGCGGCGAACCACGTCGCCTGACTTCCGATCAAAAAACTATTCACAGCCTCGCGTGGAGTCCCGACGCGGATGAGATATTTTTCGTCTCTTACCGCGAGAGCAATCGTACCAGTATCTGGCGGATTGCGGCAACGGGCGGGACGCCGGAAGTTTTGGCGACGGGCGGCAAGGGAATTACCAATATCGCCGCCTCGCCCGACGGAAAACGAATCGCCTTCGTCGAAAACCAGATTCAGAGCGACATCTGGCAGATTGAAATCGGCAAGAGCGATTTGCTGCCGCGTAAATTCATCGTCACCAACCACAGCGAGGATTCGCCGGAAATATCGCCTGACGGAAAACATGTTTTATTCATGTCTGACCGTTCGGGAAAACGGTCGGCGTGGCTGGCGGATGCGGACGGTAAAAACGTCAGGCAGTTGACTGATGCCGCGCTGCTTGTGAGCGAAGCGCGCTTTTCGCCTGACGGCTCGCGGATCGTTTTGACAGTGAGCGACGGCAGGCGGCAGGACGTTTACACGCAAGCGGTTGAGGGCGGCGGAACACGGCGGTTGACGTTGGGCGGGGAAAGGAATTTCGCGCCGGTGTGGAGCGTTGATAATCGCTGGCTCTATTTTGTCTCCGACCGAACGGGAGCAAATGAAGTCTGGCGCATGAGGTCTGACGGCGACGATTCATCGGCGCAGCAGATCACGCGCCGGGGCGGTGCGCAAGCCGCCTTTCCGACGCCTGACGGCGCGACTATTTTCTTCGGCAAACAAGACTCCACGGATTTATGGCAGGCGGCGGCAGACGGCGGCGACACGCGCGCCGAAAAAACCGCGCCGGAATTTGCCGCTGCCGGTTTTTCCGGAATCTGGACCGGGACACGCGGCGGAATTTATTTTCTCGCCCGCGATGCGAACGGCTCCCGGCAAATCAAGTTTTACGATTTCGCCGATAAAAAAATTAAAATCGCCGTCGCGAATCCGAATTTGCCCGAGTCTCTGCACGGCTCGCTTGCCCCAGCTTTTAATGAAATGAAGATTTTGTTTACGACCCAGAACCGGAACGCGAGCAATATTGTTCTTGCCGAACTGCCGTAATAATTGATGTGAATCAAGAGCAGAAAAGCAGACAAGCAAAAAGAATAATAAGACTTGTTTGCTTGTGAAAAATCAGGTCATTCAAATTTATTTACTCGTCTGCCAAATCTACGGTAATCAAAACTTTTTGAGATATTAACGCGACTCGAATTTCAAGCCCGTTTTTACCGACGAAGAAATAATCA
>SXVE01000453.1 GCA_005790265.1 Acidobacteriota bacterium
ATTCGGACGCAAAACTATTTCGCACGCCCAAAAACAGAAAACAAAAATGTTTTGGAAACAATGTGAATACAATCCGTCAATGAAATTCCTGTTAAAATTTTTCGGTGAAAATGCTTAAACTTTATGAATAAACAAAGATTTTATATTGACACGGAAGGAAACGATGACGCGGCGTATCGTGAAGCAATCCAATTTGCCTGTAAATTGGCTGACGATGATCCGGGCATAGCGAGAATCGTGCTTTTAGTTGCGACCAAGCGCACGACCGGCTGGTTCGAGCGGCTATTTGGGGAAAATACCGTTAAGCAGCTTTTTAGCGGAGTGAAATTCAAAAATTGCCGACCCGTAATTAAACTTGAGTCGCTGCAAACTTTCAGAGCCGGCAACGTCGCCGCCGACGCGATTATCACCTGCGGTCTTGATGATAAAGACGTTTTAAAGATTGACGATTGTTATTCGGCTAAAGTAATCATCGCAGTTCCGTGGCTGCGCGAATATCTTCAAAAATGGATTCAGACGTGGAATCCGGCGGACATCAGAAGCAATCAACATTCTTCGGCTTTCCCCGAACCGAGCTGCATCGTCAAAAAAGCGATGGAGAATCTGACTAATTCTATCAATATGTCAACCGGCATTCATCATCCGAGCGACGAAAACCGGGCTAAAACTTTCATTCGTGCCTTGCACAAATACGAACCGTCACTTGAGGCGAACGTCGTCGGCGCGTATTTAATCCGAGAGTTGGGCTGGACAACGAATCACGCGCAGGACGTTGAAAAACTGATCGAAACGCTTAATGCCGGACGATATTTTCGAGGCGGAGAAAAAACGGGTCTTTCCAATTATTACAAAAGATGGAAAGAGCTGTGTAAATAGAATTCAGATGAAGGAAACTTACAGTTTATTATCGTTCTGGCTCGATGATTGGAAAAGACGGCTGGAAAATCCGCGCGAACTGATTTTTGAACGCTCGTTCGTCAACGTCGCCCGCGCCGCCGCTTTTTCTCTTGAAGAAAACTATCGCGCCGATCCGACTAAAAAAATTCAGCGCAGCGCAAAAGGCTGGGGACGTAAATTACTCGAAATTTTAGAAGAGGCTTACGATGCTCACGATCCGGCGATTGAACTGCTCAAACTCGAATATAGAACTGAAGTCGAAGAACTTGAACGGCAACTTAAAATGCCGGAACTCGACCTGACGATTATTTTTCCGATTTTAGAAAAAATAAAAGAAGGATTGAGTCTGCCCGTTTCCCTTCGAGAATTGGTCAATCAATTATTGCTTGACGACAAAGCGGATGCAGCGAAAATCAGAGGGCTTTCCAAATTTCTGTTGAAAATCGTTCTCACCAAACACGGCAAAAGCACGCTCAAAAAACTTCCCCAGAAATCGCTCGCCCGTCACGGCTCGAATCTTCTGCTTCAAAAGCATCTGACGGATTTAGCGGACGATAAAACGCTGACCTCAAATTTGTGGCAGGCGATGTTCGATTTTTGGCGCGGTGAAACCGAGCCTGAAAAAGTGAAAGACGCGCTCAAAGAAAATCCCGAATCGCTGTTCGACATCTTCGACACTTATCTGTGGGGTAATCTGACTCGCGGATTGATGCGCCAAACCAATGAGTTTTTCGCCGACGAATTAAAAAAGATCGCTCCGTCAATTACCGGCGACAAAATCAAACTCGCCGAAGCGTTTGAAACGGACGCGGCAAGATACGAAAAAATCGGCGGGCTTGCCGTCCCGATTTATGTCCGCTCTTTCTTGAGGTCGCTTTTTTCAAAAATCTCGACGCGGGCGGCGCGGCAGGAAGATTCGGATTTAAGCGTGAACCTGATTCCGCTCGGTGATTTTTTGCTCACTGAGGCGAAGTTCGATTTTCGCGGCAGCGGCAGCCGCGTGCGTCGCCCGAACGTCGTTGATTTAGTGGCGACCGAAGCCTTTGCGGATGCGGCGGCGCGCGTCTTTTCCGAATATCTGTCGCAGAATTTTAATGTCGAAAAGGAAACAAAAATAATCGCCGACGTTGGCAGGCGTTTATGCACTCATTTCGGATTGGAAATCAGAGAAAGAGACGTTGATTGGACGAAAGCGAGTGAGGCGGAAATTGAAACTCTTTGCGAGACATTCGCGGCGCGCGACGTGCTTCACCGCGAGCTAGGATTGATTGTCTTGTCGCCGCCGGTGAATGAATTATTGACGAGTCGCGTCGCCGACGTTTTGGCGAATGTCGAAATTAAATCGCTGGTTGAAAACGAAGATTTGCGCCGCCGTTTCTGGAACGAATGGCAAAAAACTTTTTCAGACTATGCCGCGCTCGACAGCCACATTTTTGATTATCTGCCGTGGGAAACAATCGAAGCCGCCGATTTAAAAAATCTGCTCGGCGCGGCGTTCGCCGATTTTACGCACGGCGCGGAAGAATGGATGGCGGTGGCGATCATTCCGAATCTCAAGGCGAACGGGAAAATCTGGAAAGTGAGCGATGTGGTATTTTTTGACGCGGCGCAATTCGATTTCGGCGAGAAGCGTTGGTTCGTTCACAAGTTTTCGGACGGAGCGACTTTCGCCAAACTGACCGTCCGCGCCGACACGCCGCTCGAAGCGCAACGACGGGCTTGGGAGCGATTAAACGATGTGCTGAATGGTTTC
>SXVE01000454.1 GCA_005790265.1 Acidobacteriota bacterium
GGGCGAACGTGCCGCTCGCGGTAATTCCGGTGACGATAGCTTGGAAAGTTTGTCCGACGCGATTTTGCATCACGCTCGCGGCGACGAGTTTTCGCATTAAGCGTTCGATTTTTCGCGCGGCACTTTCGCGTTCGTTGCACTGCGCGGCGATTGATTTTAATTCGTCAATCGAATAGGGCGAAGGCTGGTTTTCAATCGCGGATTTCAACAATCTCTGCACGATTAAATCGGCGTAACGACGATTCGGCGCGGTCGAATGCGCGTACTCTTTGACCGCCAAACCGAAATGCCCGTCGGGTTCGTCGTCCGTCGTCTGCACGACATATTCGCCCGCGCCGAGCAATTTGATAACGGACAGAGACAAATCGGGAAAATGAACGGCGTCGGCTTTTCGACGCGCCTCAAGAAACGCGGAAAGCGCGGGCGCGTCCGGCGTTTCGGGCAAATCAACGCCATATTTTTGCGCTATTTCACGAATGCCGCGCCAGCGCGCCGGAGTTTTAACGACGCGGCGAATCGAAGCGACACGTTTCGATTCGAGAAATTCCGCCGTCTCGACGTTCGTCGCAATCATAAAATTTTCGATGATTAGCTGCGCCTGATTCGGTAAAACCGATTCCAAATCAACGATTTTGCCGTCGCTTTTAACGGCGGAAGATTCGACGGTTTCAAATTCCAACGCGCCTTTTTCGCGCCGCAGTTTATAAAGCCTCATCGCCGCTTCGCGCTGTAAAATTATCTGCTCGCGCAAGCCTTCGATTGACTGAAAAATTTCCGGCTCATCGGCGCTTTCATCGAGCCACGCTCCGATTCGTTCGTAAGTTAATTTCGCGTAATTATGCGTCAGAGCGCGGTAAAATCTCGCGTCGCAAACGTCGCCGTTTTCGCAAACCGTCATTTCGGCGACGACGGCGAAACGATCAACATTCGGCAAAAGCGAAGTCGCATCAGTCGAAAGTTCGCTCGGCAGCATCGGAAAAATTTCGCCTTCGGTGTAAACGGTCACGGTATTTTTCGCCGCGTATTCATCAATCGCCGAATTTTTCGGCGCAAACTCGTCAACGTCCGCGATGCCGACGAGAATTTTGATGTCGCCGTTTGCAAGTTGTTCGGCGTATTCGATTTGGTCGAGGTCGCGCGAAGATTCGTTGTCAATCGAAGACCAAAGCAGATGCCGCAAATCCAAAACACCGGCGTCAATTTTCAAATCGCCCGATTTAATTTCGCTGATTTCCTGTTCGACTTGCGGCGGATTTTCGATGATGAAACCGCTTGCACGCATTTCGCGCTCGGCGATTTTTTTGAGTTCCGAAATGTTTAATTGCTTCATAAATTACAGCGCGCAAAAATCAATTTCGGAATTTATCGCAGATAATCTTCCAGTTTGGTTGAAGCGTCGGTTTTTTCGTCGCGATATTTAACGATAATCGGACAATAAATCGAAAGCCCGTTTTCTTTGCCGAAACCGCTCGTAATTTGCCGCGAACCTTGAACGACGACTGCGCCCGACGGAATTTCCAAAGGCTTTTCGCCGTCCGATTTAATAACGCAATTATTAACCAAATCGAAAACCGGCGTCGAGCGCGTCAAGATTACGCCCGAAGCCAAAACCGCTTTTTCGCGGACAATCGTGCCTTCGTAAACGCCCGTGTTGCCGCCAACCAAAACGTCGTCTTCGATGACGACCGGATTCGCGTTGACCGGCTCAAGCACGCCGCCGATTTGCGCCGCCGCCGACAGATGAACGCGTTTGCCGATTTGCGCGCACGAACCGACGAGCGCGTGCGAATCAATCATCGTGCCTTCGTCAACAAAAGCTCCGACATTGACGTAACACGGCGGCATCAACACGACATTCTGCGCGACAAACGAGCCGTCGCGAATCGCCGAACCGCCGGGAACGATGCGCACTTTGTCGTCCAGATTCATCGGGCGCAGCGGATACGTGTTTTTGTCGAAAAACTGCAAAGTCTCGCCGCTAAACGACATCGTGACCATTTCGCCCATTTTGAAACCGAGCAAAATCCCGCGTTTCACCCACGCATTCGCTCGCCAAACGCCGTTTTCATCTTTTTCCGCCGAACGCAGTCTGCCTTCGCGCAATTCGGTTTTAAATTCCTTAAAAGTTTCGTGGTCAGCCGCTTCAAATTCCGATTTAGTAAATAATTGTTCGATTTTTTCCTGTAATGTCATTTTTATTGGTAATAGTAAACAAATGTCGGATGATTTTTTTCTAACAAGCTCCAATTTCTCGTTTCCGGTTTAAAGTTATTAAAAACTTGATTGCCCTGAAGTTTAATTTCGCCATTTTCTCCAGTGATCTTCAAATATTTTATTCTGACAGTTTCGTCACGATTTCTTTCTAATTTTTCAATATCTACGGTATTAATCCTAAAAACCTGTTTCGGGTAAAGTTTAAGAGAAATCTTTTTGTTTTTTTTATCAACTGTATAGTTGTTTGATTGAGCCGTTTCGCTCCATTCATTTTTACCAGCGTCGAAGTCTTGAACACTCATGATATTCGGACTTGAATCTCCGACCGTGATATACAGCAAATCATATTCAACGTCTAAAATTTCATTTGAGTTATTCACAATCACAAAATCCCTATATGTGTTGCAGCCCAACACAACAAACAAAAGACA
>SXVE01000455.1 GCA_005790265.1 Acidobacteriota bacterium
GAATAACGTGCGTTCCGTCGCTCATAATCAAATTCGTGCCGTCATTCGTCAATCCCCAGCCCAAACCCTGATACGAAATTTCTTTGAGCAGTTTCAAATCATTGGCGTCATAGACAAACGCTGTTTTTTCCTGCCACGTAATTTGGTAAATTTTATCGCCGAGCATCGTCATTCCTTCGGCGAAAAAATCTTCCGGCACTTCCTGCCGCTGCACGACTTTTCCGTTGTCGAGCGAAACTTTGCGCAGCGTTGATTCGCCGTATTGTCCGGTGCTTTCGTATAAAAAATTGTTTTTGAAAATCAGACCCTGCGTAAATGCATCGCCGTCGTGCGGATAAGTTTTGACGATTTCGTAAGTATAAACCGGCACGCTCGCACTCGATTGAGCGGCGTTTGGCGGCGCGATGGTGTTGGCGTTCGTTTTGTTCGGAGCATTCACGTTGGCGGTGTTCGACTGCTTCGGCGTTTCGCGGCACGCGAGAGCCAGCGAAGCGATAAAAATTAACAGATATAGACGCATATTTTCGTTTATCATTCACCGTTTATCATTTTCGATTAGCGCTCGATGATAAATATAAAATGATTATTTTCTCAGTGCTTTCTCAATTGCGGCGCGCATATTTTCCGCTGTTAACTGGCGAATTTTAATGCCGTTGACGTAAATCGTCGGCGTGCTGCCGATGCCGTAAATCTTTCCGTCCGCCATATCTTTTCGCACTTCGGCGGCGAGTTTTTCGTCTTTCAAGTCTAGCTCAAATTGCCTGGTATTCAAACCCAAATCGGCGGCGTATTTGAGCAGCGAGCTGCGGTCGAGATTGTTTTGATTTTGGTAGAGAACATCGGCGTATTCAAAAAATTTTCCTTGCCGATTAGCGGCGTTTGCCGCGATTGCCGCCGGAAAAGCGTTTTCGTGAATCGTCGTCAGCGGAAAATCGCGCACGACGAAACGCACTTGACCGGGAAAATCGGCGATTACTCGTTTCAAAATCGGATGCGTCGCGCCGCACGCCGGACACTGAAAATCGGAAAACATCACGATTGTCACCGGCGCGTTCGCTTTGCCTTGTGCCGGATCGTCGTCAACCGAAATATTCTGCGCCACCGGAATCGGTTCTTTGAGCGTAAAATTGACTTTGTATTTGGCGTAGAGACGATTTTTCAGCGCGTTTTGTAAATTGATGCGCTCTTCATTGGAAAAATCGCGCATTTTGTCAGTCACTTCGCGGGCGATCAAATCGCTCGACGCCAGATTTAATGTTTTCGCTTCGGCAGCGAGCACGTCGGTAAAAACAATTTCTTCCAATTCCGCTTTAACGCGCTCAATCGCTTCGGCACGCAATTCATACAGCGCGTTTTGATTTTTCTGCTCGAATTCCTGAACGGAGATCGTTTTGCCGCCGACGGTCGCGAGCGTTTCGAGCGGTTTCAAATTCGCCGCGTTAACGTCTTTCAGCATCGTTACTTTGTATTTCAGCCGCAGCCGCTCAACATATTCCTGCAACGCTTTTTGTTCCGGTTCGCGCTGCAAAAAAGCGACGATTTGCGCGCGCGATTCCGCCAGCGTGCGATTGCCGAGCGCCGCTTTGTTTGCTTCGTAAACCGCCTGAATCTGCTGATCGCTCGGCGCCGGAATTTTGGCTTTGATTTCGTTGAGCGTTTGTTCGACCGTCTGATTTCTAGTTTTCGCTTCGCTTTCAAAAAGCGTTTCGGCGATCATCTGCGAAAGCAGATTTTGGCGCGTTTCGCTGATCGAAAGCGAAAGCTCGGCGTAGATTTTCTGCGCTTCGGGCGACAGATTTCTGACGGTGATGCTTTGTCCGTTCACTGTCGCCAAAACGTCTTCGGCTTTTTGCGCGAATACGGAAAAAGTTAGGAGAAGCAGGAAAAAAAGAGAGCTGCTAATTTTCATATATCAAAATTTAATAAGTTGAAAAAATCCAAGGTTACCGGCAAATTACGAGCAAAACAAGCGATTTTAGTTTTCAAATCTGAACAAATCAGGAGAAATTCGCACTGCTTCCGCTTCATTCGGCGCGCCGAAAATTTCCGGATGAAAAATCTTCGCCAGAATTTCCGCGCCGTTTACGACGCGCGGCGCCGGACGCGAAAAGTAAGCGCTCGCGTCTAAAGCCCAGATTTCGCCGGTTTGAAACGCCGCAATCTCCTTAAAATACGCAGGAAATTTAGTGTTCGGCAACTGGCGCAAAATGTCGTCCGTGTAATAACCGCACGGCGCAAGCACGATGATTTCCGGATTTGATTCGGCGATTTCGCGATAAGTTGTCGTCTGCGATTTTTCGCCCGCCGTTCCCAAAAGACACGCGCCGCCCGCGATTTCCACCTGTTCCGGCGTCCAATGTCCGGGCGCAAACGGCGGTTCCAGCCATTCGAGCACGAAAACGCGCGGGCGTTTTTTCAGCTTCAAAGTTTTTTCGCGAATTTTGTCGAGCCGATTGCTCAGTTCGGCAACGACGATTTCGGCGCGGTCGCCGGTTCCGGTCAAATCGCCGACGGTTTTAATGTTATCAAAAATATCGCTGATCGTATTCGGCTCGAGCGACACGACTTGCGCGTCGGCGACGTACATTTTCGCCGCTTTTTCCACTTGCCGGTAAGAAACGGCGCACACTTCGCAAAGCTCCTGCGTAATAATCAAATCGGGTTTTAACTGTTCGAGCCGCGCCGTGTCCAAATCGTAAATCGAACCGTGTCCGTCGAGCTGGCGGCGCACGGCGTGGTCAATTTCCGCGCTCGACATCGTTTCGTGCGAAATCCGGCTCGCCGTCAGATGCGGTTTACCGGCGATTGATTCGGGAAAGTCGCATTCGTGAGTGATTCCGACGAGACTTTTTTCCAGACCGAGAGCGCAGACGATTTCGGTGGCGGACGGCAAAAGAGAAGCTATTTTCATATTATTTTCGTTAAAGTTAAATTTACATTAAAAAAACGGCGCGGAGCAAAGAACGGCTGAGTGAAAAATGCGGCTGAGGCAAATGATTTTGTCTGAAGTTTTGTTTGATTCGCGAGTTGTAAATTATTTGGGAAAGAAAATCTCCGCTTTGCGTCTCGCGCGGCAAGTCTTAAAATGGATTTATTAATAAGGAGATTTCACTAATGTCTGAGAATTCAAATTTTCGATTTGCCGGAACGGTTGACCATCTCGCCGTCAAATGCGGCGATTTGGCGGAAGCGGTCGAAGAATATAAAAATTTAGGTTTTGCGGTCGAAACAATTTATGAAGACTGGGCAATGATGCGCGACGCGCGCGGTTTCGGCATCGCGCTGCTGCCGCCCGATTCTAAACATCCGGAGCATATCGGAATGCGCGTCGAGACAATGCAGGAACTCGAAGCCGCCGCGCAGCGCGAAAATCGCCCGATCAAGCCGCATCGTGACGGAACATCTTCGTTTTACACAAAAGGCGTCGGCAAAGGCAAAATCGTTGAATTAATTTATTACCCGGAAAACTATCAAAAACAATAGAAACTGGCATTTGAGCAAAGAATTTTTGATTTTTCGTTGAATGCGGCTAGTTAGATGGCAAATCAAATGCGGTTTTGAAAAATTCTTTATTTTATTGCGAATTTTTCTCGCGTATTAATTAAACAGCCTGATCTTGACTGCCGTAAGACGCAATTAGGCGCGACGGTTTTAATACACTCGCAGCGAAGCCGCGTATGATTTTCGCACACGTATTTTGTTTTGATTGATGCTAAAAATCCAGTTGAGCAACCTTCATACCAAGAAAATGCGAACGCAGAAAATCGAAAAATACTCAAAAATTGATTCATTATATCGTGGTTTTTGAAACCGATTATTTGGCGAGTTTTTCATCTTGAAATATTTATGAAGTTGCCGCGAGAATTTTACACGCGCGAGGAAACTCTGCAAATCGCCCGCGAGTTAATCGGCAAGTTGCTGGTTGTGCCGATGGCGGACGGCACAATCGTTTCGGGAATGATTGTGGAAACCGAGGCTTATCTCGGTGCGATTGATAAAGCGGCGCACTCTTTCGGAAACCGTCGCACAAAACGCACCGAAACGATGTTTGCGGTTGGCGGAACCGCTTATGTATTTTTTATTTACGGGATGTATTACCAGTTTAACGTGGTCGTCGGCGCCGTTGATTCGCCGCACGCGATTTTGATTCGTGCGCTCGAACCCATTCAAAACATTGAGATTATGCGCGAAAAACGCGGGAAAATGCCGGACAAAAATTTGACTTCCGGACCGGGCAAACTTTGTATCGCGATGGGAATTGACAAAAATTTTAATAACGCAGATTTACTCGGAGATAAAATTTGGCTTGAAGATTATAAAGTTTTTGACGACTCCGAAATTGCCGTCGGCAAACGCATCGGCATTGATTACGCTGAAGAATTCGCCGAAAAAGAGTGGAGATTCTGGGCGAAAGAAAATCCTTACGTCAGTCGGCGCTAAAAAAACTTTCCCGCTCGTTTCAAAATCAAGAAGCTAAATATTGTCTGAGAACGGGTTGCAGCGCGTCAAAATCAACCGGTTTATCAAGCAAATCATTGCATCCGGCTGCCAGCGCCTTTTCGTAATATAATTTGCCGAACGCCGTGACTGCGATAATCGGCAGGATTTCCGCCGAATTACATTCTCGAATCGCTCGCGTCGCGGTCAAACCGTCAACTACCGGCAAAGAAATATCCATCAAAACAAGATCGGGCGACAGCTGTCGGACTTTAGTCAAAGCCTCGATTCCGTCAGCCGCTTCGATTACATGATAACCGTAACTCTCGACCAAAAGCTTCATGAAGTTTCTGATATCTTCATAATCCTCAACAATGAGAACCTTTTTCATAAAACACCTGCGCGAGGCTGAAAAATACAAAGATTAACACGAATTTAAGATAGCCTCCGGCAGATGCGCTGGCAAAAACAATGCCACAATGCAATTTGAGCAACGCGCCGGTCGCCGAATGCGGAAGAGGTTCAATGCTGTAAAAAGTTAAAAGTTTGTACGATTGGCTTTTAAAAATTCCCTACAGTTGAAAACTGTTCGCATAAATTTTCGGAAAATCTGGATTTCAATGTTCGGTTTATGCTATATATTGTTTCACAGTCTAAACAAGATATTTTGGGTAAAACACATTATGTTTAATTCAGTCAGCAGTTTTTTCATCCCGAACCGAGCGCGGCGATTATCGCGTCCGCTGATTTTAACGCGCGTTCCCGCCGGATTTCCTTCGCCCGCTGAAGATTATATCGAGGGCAGAATTGATTTGAATCGCGAGCTGATCAGAAATCCGCTCGCTACGTTTTACGTGCGCGTCAGCGGCGATTCGATGGAACCGGTAATTCATTCGGGCGCGCTGATCGTCGTTGACCGAATGATCGAAACGCGCGACGGCGATATTGTCATCGCGCGCGTCGGTTCGGAATTGTGCGTCAAACGGTTGCGAATCAGCGACAACGGCGCGGTGTGGCTTTCGTCGGAAAATACGATTTACAAACCGATTGTCATCACCGAAGAAATGGATTTTGAAGTGTGGGGAAAAGTGAGCCACGCGATTCACACTTTTTAAGATTTAAGAAGGAAATGATTCAAATCATTTTCGGCGATGGTTATAAGCGTTTCATTTGAAAATTTGACTGATGATCGGTTTGATTGACTGCAACAATTTTTACGTTTCGTGCGAAAGGGTTTTTCAGCCCGCGCTGCGCTCGCGTCCGGTTGTCGTTCTCTCAAACAACGACGGCTGCGTCATCGCGCGTTCGGAAGAAGCGAAAGCGCTCGGCATCACGATGGGAACGCCGTATTTTCAAATCGAATATTTAATCGAAAAGAAAAACGTCGCGGTTTTTTCTTCAAATTACACGCTTTACGGCGATATGTCGGCGCGCGTGATGGAAGCGCTCCAGTCTTTTTCGCCGGAAACAGAGATTTATTCGATTGACGAAGCTTTTTTGCGGCTCGAAGAAAATTTTGAAGAAACGGGAAATAAAATTTGCAAACTGATTTATCAGTGGACGGGCTTGCCGGTTTCGGTCGGCATCGCGCCGAATAAAACGCTGGCGAAAATCGCTAATCGAACGGCGAAAAAACTCAAATCCAGCGTTTTTGAAATGTCCGACGCGAAAACGCGCGATGAAGTTCTGCGCGAAACGCCGATCAAAGATGTATGGGGAATCGGTTATAATTCCACCAAAAAACTGAACGCGCTCGGCATTTTTAACGCTTTTCAATTGAAAAATTTCGACCGTCGCCACGCGCGAAAACTGCTTTCCGTCACGGGCGCGCGGATCGTCGAAGAATTAAACGGCGAAACGTGTCTGCCGCTCGATCTCGCGCCCGCGCCGAAAAAATCCATCACCTGTTCGCGCAGTTTCGGCGGTCACGTTGAATCTTTCGCCGATCTGCACGACGCGCTCGGCTGTTATCTGGTTCGCGCCGGCGAAAAAATGCGCAAAAACAATTTAACGGCGCGCGCCGTCACGGTTTTTCTCGCGACCAATCGCTTTTCCAAACAGCCGCAATATTCCAATTCGCACACGATTGAGCTGATCAATTCGACTGATTCGACGCGCGAGCTGCGCGAGTGGACGCGCCGCGCGCTCGCCGTAATTTATAAAAAAGGATTTTTGTATAAAAAAGTCGGCGTGATTTTGCAAGGTTTGCGAAGCGAATCGGCGGAAACGATCAGGCTGCGCGGCGAAAAAGATTACCAAAAAGACAAGCGTTTGTGCGCCGCGCTCGATCAAATTTCGCGCAAATTCGGCAGAGACGCCGTCCGTTTCGGTTGCCGTTCAAATTCTAAAAATTGGCAAATGCTCGCCGAACATAAATCAGCTTGTTACACCACAAATCTGCGCGAAGTGCTGCGCATCGCCAATTAATTCGGCGGCGGCGGTCTTGATTCTGCCTCGTTTCGTTCGATTTTTGCGCAATCGGCGCTCGATTATTATTTTATTTCATTTTTCCGGCGACGATGCTATATTCGGTTTATATTTACAGCGAATCGAGCGGTTCTTTCGTTCGTCGGCAGTTTACTTAAAACTTGCCGCCAATAAAAAAAAAGGAAAAATAAATTTATGCTAAACGACTTTAAAGCGTTTATCGCGCGCGGCAATATTCTCGATTTGGCAATTGCCGTCATTATGGGCGCGGCTTTCGGCGCGATTGTCAAAACGTTTACCGACGGAATCATTATGCCGGTCATCGGTTTCATCACCGGCGGCATTGATTTCAAAGACAAAGTGATCAACCTCGGCAAAATGCCGGTCAGTACGCCCGCGGAAATCGCGGCGGCAACGGCGGCGAAAGAGCCGATGATTATGTACGGGCAGTTTATCAACGATGTTATTACGTTTCTGATCGTCGCCGTCGTGATGTTTTTTCTCGCCCGTTACGCCGTCCGTTTATTTAATCGCCTGCAAGCCGCGCCGACGCCGCCGACCGGCGAAGAAGTTTTGCTCGCGGAAATTCGCGATCTCTTAAAGAACAACCGACCGCAAATCTAAACGAACAAAAAACTCGCGCAGAAAACTGCATTGCAAGTTTTCAAACGCAGAAATCACGATTGCTGAAAATCAGATCATCGTTTTTCGATGCGCATTCGCATTCCGAATTTCGGGCGCAGCGTAATCATCGGATGAAGCCCGATTTTCTGGTCGGGCGCAAGCGATAATTTCCATTTTCTGCCGAGGTTTGCCAGCAGCAAAACGCCTTCCATCCACGCAAATTGTTCGCCGACGCAGTTGCGCACGCCTTTGCTGAACGGAAAATAAATAAACTTATTGCCCGCTTCTTTGATCGAAAGTTTTTCCCATCTTTCGGGAGCAAATTCTTCCGCGTTTTCCCAGAATCGCCGGTCGCGGTGCATCACAAATTGACTGGCTAAAACCAAATTTTTCGGCGCAACTTTGAAATTATTAAATTCGTGTTCTTCGGTCGCCAATCTGCCCAAAGTCCACGCGGGCGGAAAAAGCCGCATTGATTCGGCGAGAACGGCTTCGGTGTATTTCAGGCGCGGATAATCTTCGGGCGTTAAGGATTTGCCGCTCAAAACTTCGTCGAGTTCGCGGTGAAATTTCGTTTCGGCTTCGGGGTTTTGCGACAAAAGATAGAAAGTCCACGTCAGCGCGTTCGCCGTCGTTTCGTGTCCGGCTAAAAAAATGGTCAGACATTCGTCGCGAATCTGTTTATCCGTCATCGCGCCGCCAGTTTCTTCGTCCTGCGCGAGCAGCAGCATCGAAAGCAAATCGCCCGCATCTTCGCCGGATTTGCGCCGTTCGTCAATGATTTTGTAAATCACTTCGTCAAGCGTTTGCCTCGCGTTTTTTAATCGCCTGATCTGCGGCAGCGGCAGTTTTTCGAGCAGTTCGGAAAACGGCAGCAGCATAAAATTGAACATCGAAACAATCGTCGTCATCGCTTTCCCGACTTCCGCCGCATCGTCTTCGACATTCGCATTAAAAAGCGTTTTGCCGACGATATTCAGCGTCAGGCGCATCATTTCGCGATCAACGTCGCGCACGTCGCCGTCCGTCCATTCGCCGGAAAGATTGTCGGAAAATTCGATCATCGAGCGCGCGTATTCAGCAATGCGCGCGCGATGAAACGCCGGTTGAATCATCCGCCGCTGGCGCAGATGAAATTCTTTTTCGCTCGTCAGCAAACCTTCGCCCAAAAGAGTTTTCGCCCGCTGCAGCGCGCGACCTTTGATAAATTTTGAATGATTCGTCACGAGCAAATCGCGAATCAAATCGGGATGATTAATCAAAAAAGCAGGAATTTTACCAATTTGGAAAGTCGTCACATCGCCCAAGCGCGAAATTTTCGTTAAAAAATCAGTCGGGTTTTTGCGAAACGAGCGAAAGTGTCCGCCGAAAAGATCGGCTTTAACGGTCGGCGGCGAGTTTTGAATTGTTCGCTTCATCGAAATAATTTTAACAGGGAATTAACCGCAGATGAACGCGGACAAACGCAGATTTGGAAGAACCTTTGATTTATCTGCGTGAATTCGTGTTTATCTGCGGTTAATTTCTGCCGCTTTTAGAAATTTCTGCTGAAAACTGGTAGATTTATAAAATTATGACCGAAGCAAAAACGAAAAAAGTGAAACCGGATATTCGCGCGATTACGCGTCTTGTGCCGCCGAGCGGCAATCTTGTGCAGGGACAATCGGAATTGCCGATTGATCCGCAGTTAGCCAAAGAAGCGGCGGAAATTATCGCGGCGAGTCAGAATCATTACGGCGGTTCGGAAGGCGACCAGAATTTGCGCAAAGCCGTTGCCGAAAAGATTAAAAAGTATAACGGCGTGGAAGTTGATGTGAACGCATCGCCGCTCGAATTGATGATTACGAACGGTGGAACCGGCGCTTTAATCGGCATCGCGCAGTCGTTTTTGCGCGGCAAATCGGCGCTGGTTTTCGAGCCGTATTATCCGTATCACCGCAAAATTCTGGAAGAATTCGGCAGCAAAACCGAGACGTTTGAACTCGACGCGAACTTGTCGTTTGAAAAAGACGCGCTTTTGCAAAAATGCAAAGAATTAAAAGACCGCACCGAGTTTCCGCTGAAAGCGATTATCGTCTGCACGCCGGCGAATCCGTCGGGCAAAGTGATGACGCAGACGGAACTCGAAAATATCGCGGAAATCGCGCAGGAATTAGACTTAATGGTCGTCTCCGACGAAGTTTACGAGCATTACGTTTACGGCGAAAATCCGCATATTCCGATTGCGACTTTGCCGGGAATGTGGGAGCGCACGGTGACGGTCAATTCGTTTTCCAAATCGTGGAACATTTCCGGCTGGCGTTTGGGTTACGCTTATGGTCCGGGAAATTTAGTGCAGCCGATCAACAACGTCGCGAATATCGTCAACGTTTGTCCGGCAACGCCTTTGC
>SXVE01000456.1 GCA_005790265.1 Acidobacteriota bacterium
GTTTGCGAAATCACGTCAGTCGTCAACGGATCGAAAATCGGTTTTTACGGACCGTACGATCCGGCGGCGACTGACGGTCGGCAAACTTTGACGCGCGGCAAATGTTTCGTCGTCAATCGCACGATGCTTGAAAGCGGCATCGGCGGCGCGGCGCTGAATACGACGGCGACCGATCATCCGCAGGTGTTTGACGGCGGCACGGCGTGGAAAGCTCGGCTGCTCGTGTCATCCGGCGCGGCATCTCTGGCTGCCGGTCCGACGCTGGCGGCTTTTGAAGCGGCATTTCCGCGCATTGCGTACGCTGCATAAAGCGCACGGCTATTAAATTTTAATAAAGGAAGAAAAGAAAATGGATCCAAAACAACTTTTATCGGCTGTGCGCGTGACGAAATTGATGAGCGCGCTTCAGGACAAGCGAGGCACCGACGCCAAGCTTGTTAATTTGGCGAGAACTCCAATTGTTCCCGCTGCGGACGGCGAAATTATGGCGAGGTTTATCGGTCAGGTCATCATCGCCGATTTGATTGCCGACGGTCAGCGCGCGGGACTTTATTCGCCCGGAAAGATTTCGACCGATGTGACCAAAATTCCCAACTTAAAGCTCGGAACCGCGCTGAATCAAGACCAGCTCAATATGTTTACGTCGGCGTTAAACGGCGTGCAGGTGAACGACGATTTGTTTCCGACGACGGAAGCCCGCATCGTTGACAACTTGCGCCGCGGCGTTCAATACCGGATGGAAGCGATTGTCAGTGCCTCGAAGATCGGCGGATTTTCTTACGACCGTCTCGGAATCAAGATGGAAAACGTCGATTTCGGAATGCCGGCAGACCTCAAAATCACGCCGACAAAAGAATGGACTGATCCGACCGCTACACCGGTTACGGACGTTTCGATTGCCAAGCGCGTCGGTCAGATCAAATACGGCATTGAATATGACCGGATGAAAATTGATTTGTCGGCGTTTAATGCGGCAGTCGCCACAACCGAATTTCAAAACAAAGCCCGGTTGTTTATGGCTCCGAACGTTTCATTTATCAACCTGGACGTTTCAAACCAGGAAGCGATGAAAAATCTGGCGCAAAACGTTTTCGGGATGACGATTGAAATTACCGGTCAGCGTTACTGGACGGAAAATCCGAACGGGTCATTGTCCAGCGCGCCGTTTCAGCCGACGAATAAAGTCATTCTCGAATCGTCGCAATCGGACAATGACGCATCGGTCATTGATTTCGCCAACGGCGTTGTCACTGAAGCGTTGATTTCAAATGTGCCGGGTTCGCCGATTCAAGGTCAACTGCCGCTTAATGCGCGCGGTCCGGTCGGTTACCAAACGGCGGAACACAATGCGCCGAGCATCAGCTACTGGGGCGTCGGGCGCGGTTTTGCGCGTCGTCACGTGATGCAGGCGACGGCGTGTTTGACCATCGCGCCGGATTCGGGAACGGGCAGCTTGACCGAAACGATTGATTTCAACGAAATTCCATTCGCGTAAAGCTCAGTTGACACGCGCGGGCGATGAATTGATTAATTTATCGCCCGCATAAACTTCTTTATTTTTACCTGGGAGAAAGAAATGGCACTAAACAGAAAACAAATGATCGAAACGATTCGCGGCGGCGGCTCGGTTCTGCACAACGGGCGCTTGATTATGAGCGAAGACAAACTGCCTTCGCAAGCCGAATTAGCATCGAGCGAGCAGGAAAAAGCCGCTGCCGCCGGTGATATTGACGCGCAGATTGCGGCGTTGCAGGCGCAGAAAGCCGCGTTGAAGACGAGCGAAAAAACAACCGCATCGTCCGAAGCAAACTCGGAAGGCGGCGGTAATGACACTATCGAAAAGCTGATGAAAAATACGCGCGATCAATTGCTTGAAAAAGCCGACGAAAAACGCGCGCAGGGTTTTGTCGTTGAATTTGAAGAATCGGCGACGAAAGAAGTTATTTCGCAAGCGATTTTGGACGCGAAAAAAGCTGAATAATGCCGCAGATTACCGCCGACAAATTTAAGGAAGTTTTCACCGCCACCAGCCGCGCCACCGATCCGCAAGTAGATTGGGCGCTGCGCGGCGGCTTGAAAAAACTCCGTAAATTTGTCGGCGATGAAGCGGTTAACGATTACAAGGCGAATGCGCCGACGGATGCCGACCGCGCCGACGATCTGGAAATGGCGCACGCTCATTTGAGTTACTGAGTGCTGGCGCTCAACGCCGGTTCGCGTCTTCGCGAGGCTGGCTTTCTCAAAATCGAAACGCAGGTCGGGTCCGATGAAAAAAACGAGTATCTGCCGCCGAAAGATATTGGAACTTTCGTCGCGCAGCATACCGCCGAAGCGATGGAGTATCTGGAGCCGTATTTAATCGGCGAGACAATGATCGAAAACGGCGGCGTGGAATATAGCCATCCGGCGGAAACCGGATGCGAACTTTGTTAAAGGAAACACTATGAAAATTCGAGATATTTTACGAGAAACGGAATTTTTGACCGAAGACGAAACGATTATCAAAAAAGCGCGCATCCCCGGTTCGGGTTATGAAATCGTCGCCGAGGTCACGGCGGAAGACGAACGCGCAGCGGCAATTGAAACGCGCCGCAAAGCGCTCAATAAGATGAAAGCGGA
>SXVE01000457.1 GCA_005790265.1 Acidobacteriota bacterium
CGACGCGCGGCGTCGCGTCCGGTCCGGTTTCGTTTATGAACATCGTCAACCAAACGACCGAAGTCGTCAAACAAGGCGGCGTTCGTCGCGGCGCGAATATGGGAATTTTGTCGGTCAAACACCCGGACGTTTTGCGCTTTATTCACGCGAAAAACGATCAGCACAGTTTAACGAATTTCAATATTTCCGTGACCGTGACCGACGATTTCATGAACGCGGTTGACGAGAAAATCTGGTTTCAAACCGAATTCGACGGCGAGCCGTGGAATCAGACGATTTTCGACGCCGTGACCGGACAGGATTACGTCGTTTATCGCCGACCGGACGGAACGACGGCGACTTTCGCTGACAAACTCGCGTTTGAAAACGCCGATTTGTCCGATTGTGAAATCGAAACGCCGCCCGCGCCCGGCTTCGTTTACGCGCCCGACATCTGGAATCGCATCATCGCTTCGGCGCACAAATACGCCGAGCCGGGCATCATTTTTATTGACGAAGTCAATCGCCACAATCACATGATCGCTTCGATGGGACCGATTCACGCGTGTAATCCGTGCGGCGAACAGATGCTTCACTTTAACAATTCGTGCAATTTGGGTTCGATTGACGTCGCGAAGTTTTACAAAAAAGTCGGCGACGGTACGAACGCCGACGAATGCGTTGATTGGGCGCGGCTCGCTCGCACGACGCATTTGTGCACGCAGTTTTTGGATAACGTCGTTGACGCCGGACATTTCCCGCTTCCCGAAATTGACGATGTCGTCAAACGCACGCGTCCGGTCGGACTCGGAATTATGGGTTTTGCCGATTTGTGTCTCGCGCTCAAAGCAACTTACGGCGAACAAGATTCAATCGAATTGATGGAAAAAGTGATGGGTTTCGTTCGCCGCGAATCGTGGATCGCGTCGCTTCGCTTGGGCGCGGAAAAAGGAACTTTTCCCGAATTTGAAGCGAACCGCGAAGATTACGCTAAATTTCTCTACGAAGAAATCGGCATTCCGCGCGATATGCCTTTAACGCCGCGCAATTACGAGGTAACGACGATTGCGCCGACCGGCACGATTTCGCTTGTCGCCGAAACTTCGTCGGGCATCGAACCGAATTTTTCGTGGGCTTACGTCCGCCGCGACACTTTAGGCGAGCGTCATTACGTTCACACTTTGGCAGCGGAAGCGCTCGGCAAATCGGTTGACCAATCCGACGAAAATTCGATTCGCGAAGCCGCCGAATTCGTCGTCGAAAATCAACATAAACTCCCGTCATATTTTATCGGCGCGATGGATATTACTTCGCACCAGCACGTCAAAGTTCTCGCCGCTGCGCAGAAACACACGGACAATTCGATTTCCAAAACGTGCAACGGCGCGAACGACGACACGGTCGAATCAGTTGACCAGCTTTACCGAATGGCGAAAGATTTGGGCTGCAAAGCCGTTTCGTATTACCGCGACGGCTCGCGCGACGGTCAGGTTTTGACTTCGATTAAAGCCGAAGACAAAAAGACGGAAACGCCGACCGAAACGACGACAACGACGATTGAAACCGACTTTATGCCGGAAGTTGTTGAAATATCAGTTGATGCGGCGGAAACGGCAGCGCAACCAAATGTTGCGGTAAATAAACCGAACGTTTCGGCGACGCCGCGCAGCGAAGTAACAGTCACCAGATTCGAGCGTCCGCGCGAGCTTGTGGGCGCGACGTGGCGCATTCCGTTTGACGAGCGCAATCTTTACGTCACGGTTAATCACGACGGCGAAAACGTTCTGGAAGTGTTCGCGACCGGACCGATTTCCGAAGGCGTCGGGCTGCTCGCCTCGAAAATGTTGCGCGGCGGTTTCAACGTCAAGGAAGTTTCGCGCAGTTTGAACAAAGTGACCGGCACACACGCGGTTTGGTTCAACGAACGACTTTTGACTTCGCCCGAACAGGCGATTGCCGAATGCGTTTTGTTAATTGATCGCCGTTTGAAAAATCTGCCGTCGTCGGAACGCCAAATCAGCAAAAACGCGGCGCAAACAAACGAAACGGTCGGCACGGCGCAAATTGCCGCGCCCGCGCAAGCGGAAACGAAAATGTCGAGTTTGATCGGCGAATGCCCGGAATGCAAAGGACAGCTCGAACACGCGTCCGGCTGCGATTTCTGCCGCGACTGCGGTTATTCAAAATGTAAATAATCAGAAAGTCGCATTAATCTTTCAAAAACCTTTGACGTTTTATAATGTCAAAGGTTTTTGTTTGTTTATTAATCAATTCAAAAAAACAGCAAATAAAAGGAGAAAGCCGCGCTTAAATATTTTCTTCTTTACATTGAATTCGGCAAAAAACCGGCTCGCCCAAATTTTTCAATAAAAATGTTTGGTTATTTACCATTCCGAAAGGTATATTAAAAAAATACTTTTTTTCTAAATCACCGCCAAAACGGTGAAAAGATTTTTCAAGGAGGGTTTAATGAGCGATAAATTTAACAGCCAAACCGCCGCAAACGGCGCTTTTGCGCTGCCTGCCAAACAAACAATTAACCTAAAAATAAATGACAAAGACGTTA
>SXVE01000458.1 GCA_005790265.1 Acidobacteriota bacterium
CATTTTCCGCTTTATCGAAGAAAAGGGAATGTCACCGTATCAAGCGGCGATTGAAGGCACGAAGGAAATCGGTTTGGCGGTTCTCGCAACGACATTATCACTGCTCGCCGTGTTTTTGCCCGTCGGATTTATGGGCGGCATCGTCGGGCGTTTTATGTCGTCGTTCGGTTTAACGGCGTCTGCCGCGATTGCGGTTTCGCTGCTCGTTTCGTTTACTTTAACGCCGATGCTCGCCGCGCGATTTATCAAACGCGACGATGTGGAAGATGCGGCGGCGAAAGAGGAAGTCAAAGAAGGCGAAGAAGCGTCCGAAGTGCGCCATTCCAATCATCACGACACGAAACAATCCGGTTTTTACAGTTATATTGACCGCACATACACGTGGATGCTCAAGTGGTCAATGGCGCATCGCTGGGCGATTGTCGGGCTTTGTATTTTAGTCGTCATTAGCATCGTGCCGCTGTTTGCGTTCGTCGGCAAAAATTTTTTACCGGCTGACGACCAATCGCAGTTTGAAATTTCGGTGCGCACGAACGAAGGCGCGACGCTGCCGGCGACCACGACGGTCGTCGAAAGAATCGCAGCGGATGTGCGCAAGCAAATCACCGGTGTTTCCGACACGCTTGTTACCGTCGGCGGCGGTCAGACGCAGACGGTCAACACGGCTTCGATTTACATTAAACTGAAGCCGATTGAAGAACGTGCGCAGACGCAGGATCAATTAATGGTCGAAACGCGCAAACTGCTTGAAAATTATCCGAAAGAGCTGCGCACGAGCGTGCAGCCGGTCGCCGCGATTTCCGGCGGCGGTCAACGGAACGCGTCAGTGCAGTATTTCATCGGCGGACCCGACATTGAAAAACTCGCGCAGTATTCCGAAGCGCTGCTGCAAAAAATGAAATCAATTCCCGACGTGGTTGACGCCGACACGTCGCTCGTCGTCGGTAAACCGGAAATTCGCGCCGAAATTGACCGCGCCCGCGCCGCCGATTTGGGCGTTCGCGTCGGTGATGTCGCCAACGCGCTCAACGCGCTCGTCGCCGGACAGGAAATTTCGACTTTTAACGTCGGAACCGATCAATATAACGTGCGACTTCGGGCAATGGGACAATTCCGCACGAGCACCGAAGGCTTGCAGCAATTGACCGTCGCGTCGAGCAAAGGCGGAACGGTCAGTCTCGATAAAGTCGTGCGTTTTACCGAAGGTTCCGGTCCGTCTTCGATTGACCGCCTAAATCGCCAGAGACAAGTGACGTTGTCGTCGAACGTGCGTCCCGGCGGTTCGCAGTCGGAAGTGATCGCGCAGATGGATCGAGCGGTCGCCGATTTGAAACTCGCGCCCGGATACGTTTCGGGAGTCGCCGGACAATCGAAAGAACTCGGCAAAGCCGGATTTTATTTTCTGCTCGCCATCACGATGTCGTTTATTTTTATGTACATCGTGCTCGCCGCGCAGTTTGAATCGTTTATCCATCCGGTGACAATTCTGCTGACACTGCCGCTTTCGATTCCATTCGGTATTTTGTCGCTTTTAATTACCGGACAAACCGTTAACATCTTTTCCGGCTTGGGTTTACTGCTGCTTTTCGGCGTCGTCAAAAAGAATGCGATTTTGCAGATTGACCACACGAACGGATTGCGTGCGCACGGAATGCAGCGTTACGACGCGATTATTCAGGCGAACCGCGACCGTTTGCGACCGATTTTGATGACGACGATTGCGCTCGTCGCCGGAATGCTGCCGCTGGTCGTTTCGACCGGCGCGGGTTCTGGAACGAACCGCTCAATCGGCGCGCTCGTCGTCGGCGGACAGAGTTTGTGTTTGCTTTTAACGCTGCTTGCCGTGCCGGTTTTTTATTCATTATTTGAAGATTTAGGCGAATCGAGGGCGCTCAAATATGTCGGCGCAACTTATCAAAAAGTGACCGGCAGCATTGGTTCGCGGATTTCAGGCGCGTGGACGGGAATCAGAGAAGGGTTTTCCGGAAAAACGAAAAAAGAAGAATATGCAGATCAAGAAGGTAAATAGTTTTAAAGTCGAATTTCATCAGCGTTTTACGCGTATCGGTCTGATTATGGCGAGCTGTCTGGTATTCGCCGCCGCCGCTTTCGGGCAGACAACGCCGCAGGCAACTCCGCCGCCGCAGCCACAACCGCTGCCGAGTCCGCAAACGCCGCCGTCTAATCCGACCGTGCCGAAGACCGATCCGACGACCGGAACGACGCCGCCCGCACAGCAACAGCCGGTGCCGCCCGCCAACAATCAGACTCAGCAACAACCGCAACCGGGACAAACGCAGACGCAGCCGAACGCGCCAGCCGGACAAGCGCCGGGAACGACTTTGCCCGGAACAACGCAGCCGGGAACGGCTCCGGCGACCGGCGCGCCGACTGGAAATCCGGCTCCGACCGCCGCCGGTCAAAGCGTTGGCACGAGCGGCGTCGCACCGGCGCAGCTTCCGGCTGAACCGCCCGCGATTGAGCCGAATTTTGAAGCGCCGAATCGTCCTTTGCCGAGCGCCGAACGCGTCGGCGTGGACGTTTCCGAGCAAACGCCATTGTCGCTGAACGAAGCGATTACGATGGCGCTCGAAAACAACAATAATATCGAAACGGCGCAAATTGACGTGCAGCTTTCCGAATTCGATTTGCGTGCGGCGCGCGGCGTTTTCGATCCGCGTTTTACGACGCAGACTTATTTTGAACGGAGCAAAATTCCGACCGCTTCATCGCTCGGCGGCGCAAATGGTTCGACGACTTCGACGAGTTTGGTCGGCAACGCCGGTTTCAGCGGTTTCGCGCCAATCGCCGGTGGCTCGTATCAAGCGTTTTTCAATTCGTCCAGACAAACGACCGACAATCCGTTTACGTCGCTCAACCCGCAGTTTCCGACCGCGCTCGTTTTGAATTATACGCAGCCGCTTTTTCGCGGTCGGCGAATTGACGACAACCGGCGGCGCATTCAGATCGCGCGCAAAAATCTGAGTTTGACCGATGCGCAGTTTCGCCAGCAGTCAATCAATACGATTACCAGCGTTGTGCAGGCTTACTGGGATTTAGCTTACGCGCTCAGAAATTTGCAGGTGCAGATTGATGCGGTGAAACAGGCGCGCGAACAAGTTCAAAGCAATCAGCGGCAGGTTCGTGAAGGTTACCTCGCGCCGATTGACATTATCGCCGCCGACACGCAGGTTACGAACTTTGAGCAAAACGTTTACACGGCGCAGGAACAAGTCACGCGTGCTGAAAGCAGTCTGAAAACGTTGATTTTGCCGAAAGCGGAAGCGAATTTGTGGGCGCGCGCCGTTGTGCCGACCACGCCGGTCAATGTCGAACCGCCGCGCACATCATTTGAGGAAGCGTTGGGCGCGGCGATGACGACGCGCCCGGAAATCGCGCAGTTGCAAACGAATCGCGAAATCAACGAAATCAACACGCGCTATTTCCGCGATCAAACAAAACCGCAAATTGATTTGGTCGCTTCGTTTACCGGCGCGGGGTTAGCCGGAACGTCAATCACGAACGGAGCGAATCCTTTGACCGGCACATTCGGTCCGATTATTGACCGCGTCAATCAGCTTTCGACCATTAATAATTTGCCGCCGCTGACATTGAACAATACGACAGGAACCGGTTTGCCGGGCAACTTAATCGGCGGTTACGGTCAATCGCTGCAAAACATTGTCGGCTTTAATTACCCGACTTTTCGCGTTGGCGTCAACATCGAAATCCCGTTCGGCAATCGCACGGCGAAAGCAAATTTGGGACGCTCTTTAGCCGAAGGCACGCGCATCGAAGCCGTTCGCGATCAGACCGTTCAGCAAATAAAATACGAAGTGCAAACTTCGCTCCAATCTTTGCGCTCGGCTGAAGCGCGGCTTGCATCGGCAGCAGCTTCGCGCTCGTCGGCTGAACAGCTTTACGCGAGCGAACAGCGCCGTCTGCAAAACGGCACTTCGACCGTTTATTTCGTGCTGCAGCGGCAGCAGGAGTTAGTCGCCGCGCGCGCCAGAGAATTACAGGCGCAAACTGATTTGAACAAATCAATCGCCGATTTTCAGCGTTCGACCGGAAATACGTTTCAAGCGCACAATATTACCGTCAGAGAAGCGAACGAAACTGTGACGAAACTTCAAGTTGCCAAGCCAGCCGCTTCGGGCACTGACAGCACGGGCTTTCTGCCATCGCAACCGCGCTCGACGCCGGCAATTTCACGTGCGATTGTGAATAATTCTTTAGATTCGCTGCCTGAGTAATGTTTTATGATGTCACGCAGTCATTTTTGTCGCATTCCGATCTTATTTTTCGCCGTAATTTTTACGTTTAGTTTCGGCGCGTGTCGGTCGCAGACAGGCGGAACGCCGGAAAATTTGGTCGTAGTTTCCGCGCCGGTAACTGGTCGAGTTAGGCGCGTGTTAGTTTCTGAAGGAACGAGCGTGCCGGACAAAGCGGCAATTTTGGAAATCGAAGTTGCCGCAAACATTCCCACGACAAATGCCGTTGCCAATCATAACTCGCCGCAAATTGTTCCAGATTCGCAAGCTCAATCAAGAAGCGCTGAGGATGATTTGCAGCGTGCCTCGGTTGAATTACAGCGCATCGAACCCTTAGTTGCGTCTAATAACGCTCCGCAATCGCATCTTGACGCTGCCCGCGCGCAGTATCAACAAGCGCAAGAACGGCTCGACCGCATTCGCCGACAACCGCCGGTTGTTCCTCCCAACATCACCACCTCTCAGTCAAACTCATTACCTCTCGGTAATAAGATAAATGAAATAATCGTTGCCGTTCCGGTTCCAGTCGCCGGAAATGTTCGCGTGATCAGCGTGAAAAACGGTCAAACGGTCAAAGCCGGACAGCCGCTGGCGACAATTTCGACAAATTAGAAAAATACAGACGGATCAGCTTCTATCACTAAATCACATAATCAGAAAAGGCAAACTTTCATCAAAGTTCGCCTTTTTCTGTTGCTCAGAAAGGATCTTGTTGCTTGTAATGCATCGCTGTCAGCCGTTATCCAAATATCTGTGTCAAATGTTCGCGGTTTGAGCGCGACATCGGTCTGAGCGTCAATGATTTTTAAAGAGAGTGCGTTTGGCAATGATGATAAGATGTGTCTTCAGCCTGACGACTGCCTCGTCTTATTTTTGTAGTAAATTACGTTTTCGCGATGCGTTCCTGCTTTTCCCCGCAGGTTGAACGATTATGCGCACAAAATC
>SXVE01000459.1 GCA_005790265.1 Acidobacteriota bacterium
AATTGACGCGAAGAAAAACGTCTCGATCACCAATCAGTTCAGCGGCGGCAGCACCAATTTAAGTTTCACCGGCACGACCGACCAAATCTACACTAACGTCGGCGGCATCACGACAAACGGAATTTGGATGGTCAACAAACCGAACTCGGTTTCAGCAGTCGAAAACAGTTTCGCGCCCGCCGCGCCGACCAGTCTTTTAATTTCCGGCAACATCGGCAACAACACCAGCGCGACGCTCGTGCCGCTCAATATCGTTTCGGGCAACGTCGTGCAAACCGGCAATTACAATCACGCGCTCGCGTCGCTTTCGATTGCAGCGTCGGCAAGTTTCACCAACGAATTCGGCGGAACAATCACGTTCGGCGGCGATGTCCAAAACGAAGGAACAATTCGGCTGAATGCCGACGGCGCGGGTTGTCAGGCTGATAATATTCAGCTTCGTTCGACCAACGCGACACAGCGCAGATGGAATGGAAACGGATTGTTTTTGATGACGGACGTTGATGTCAGCGGACAAACGGGAACGCCGATTATTCGAGTTTTCAACGGCACAAATTCAGGCAACAACGGCGTTAACTGGATTTTTGACGCGAGCTGTTTTGCGCCGACGGCGGCAAGTATCACAGTCAGCGGACGTGCTGTAAATGCTAAAGGACGCGGAATCGCCAACGTCCGCGTCGTTTTAACCGACGCGACCGGCACGGCGCAAGTTGCCGTCACCAATCCGTTTGGATATTACCGATTCAGCGAAATCGCCGCCGGACAAACAATCGTTTTGTCGGTCAGCGCGAAAAGATTCACTTTCGCCGAAACGACGCGCATTTTGAATGCGGCGGAAAATCTGGGCGAAATTAACTTTACCGCCGAACAGTAAAAAACCTTTTTAACTGTTTGGGAATTTGGAAAGCCGCTAACAATCGGTTTTCCCCTAAAAAGAAGTCTCGCCGAAATTGTGTCCCGGCGAGACTTCTTTTTATTTTCGCTTGAACTTTTTTACTTCGCTCGTTTTTTAACGCTGAAGTTTCGCCTGCAAATCGGTCAGCATCGCGCGGCTGAAACCGAATTTTTCCGGTGCGGAATTTTCATTTCGCCAGTTTTCGGCGGCTTTTCGGTACTCGGCGCGGGCGTTTTGCAAATCATTTTTTCGCGCGGCTAAATCGCCGATTTTCGCGCGCGTCCAACCGTCGGCGAAAGCAACGAACGGCGTGTTTTTTAGCTGCGGCGCATCTTTCGCTTCGGCGAGCGCGGTTTGATACTGCTCAATCGCGGCTTTTTCATTTTCCTGCGCCGCCAGCGCGTCGCCGAGTCGCAGGCGCGCTTCAAATCGCGATTTCTGCACTTCCGAATTGTGTGCGTCTTTCGTGATAATCTGCGAATAAATCTCAATCGCTTGGCGGAAATTCCCAGCAGCGGCGGAATATTCTTTGCGCCGCGCCGCTGTTCGCGCCAGTTCGTAGAAAGTTTGCGCCAGATCGAGCTGCGCTTCGGCGTTCGCCGTTTCCTTTGCCGCTTTTTCGGTTTGCGCGAGCATCTGATTCTGCATTTCGAGTGCGACATCAGTTTGTCCTAAACCGCTCAAAGCCGTGCTTTTATTAAATTTTGAAATAAAAAGGCGGCGCATAAAACCCGCGTTTTTGCCGTCAATGGCGACGAGTTTTTCCGCCGTCGCCGTCGCTTTTTCAAATTGTTCCGCCGCGCGATTGTATAATTCTTCGGTTTGCTGGCGGTCGCCGCGATCTTCCGCTTCGCGCGCCAACCCGTAAATCTGCAAACCGATGCGAATATTCGCCATATTCATTCGCTGCAACGGCACTGATTCGTTCGGCGCGATTGCCAAAGCTTTTTCCAAGTAAGGCAAACCTTGCGAAGCGGTGGCAACGCTTTCGTTTTCGCCCGTACCGAGCGGCAGAGTTTCGCCGTAAAGCACGTAATTTTGTCCCAGTGCAGAAAGATGCGTCGGATTATTCGGATCGGTTTCGACAATTTTGCGGCTCAATTCCATTGCCGCCCGAAAATTCTCGCGTGTTTCGTCGGCATTGCCGCCGCGCTGATGCACTTCGCCGATTTTCGTATGCAGATTTCGTTTTAATCCGATAAATTCGACTTCCTGCGGAAAATCGGCGATCAAATTATTAATAATCGTTTCCGCTTTGCGGTAATTCGCCAAAGCTCCAGCGGTGTCGCCCGTGTTCGACGCCGTATACGGCGCGCCCAAAACATCGCCGAGCCGAAAATACGCTTTGACCAAATCGCGCTGCAATGAAACGTCGCCGCTCGCGTCCTGCGCCAATCGGTCGAGATATTCGGTCGCGTCTTTAACGAGCGTTTCGCGCGCTTCGGTCGCGCCGTCCAAATCTTTAATTTGTTCGTAATATTTAAAAACCGCATTGTTGGCAAGCTGGCGAACTTCGCCGAAACGCTTTTGCGCCAAGCCGCGTTCGCGTTCGGCGCGCACGGCTTGCCACGAAGTTCCGGCGATACCGCCGACGAGCGCGAGCGCGACGAGCGCCGCCGAACCGACCGAAAATTTGTTGCGGTTGATAAATTTTGACGCGCGATAGGAAAACGTATCGGGACGCGCCGTGACCGGCAAACCGCTTAAATGACGATGAATATCTTCGGAAAACTGTTCGACCGTCGAGTAGCGGCGCGCCGGTTCTTTGCGCAGCGCCTTGAGAATAATATTGTCTAAATCGCCGCGCAAAAGTTTCGGATTGGCAGCGGCGATAGAACGACTGGAATTCGTTTTTTTCGCCGCGCTGTCGTCGGTCACGGCGTTTCGGCTCGCTGACCAACTTTCACTAACGACGATTGACGGACGCGGCGGCTCATTTTCGCTGACGACGCGCGCCGCCTCTTCAAGTTTTTTGCTGCTTGTTTCGTACGGCAATTTCCCGGTCAAAAGCTCAAACAAAATGACGCCGAGACTGTAAATATCGGTGGCGGTCGAGACCGTCTCGCCGCGAAATTGTTCGGGCGACGCGTAATTCGGCGTCATCATTCCGAAAGCCGTCGCCGTTCCGGTCGCGTTTTCCGCGTCGGCAGTTAAGATTTTGGAAATTCCGAAATCGAGCAGCTTCGGTTCGCCCGCTTCGGTCACGAGAATATTGGACGGCTTTAAATCGCGATGAACGATCAAATTTTGGTGCGCGTGCGCGACGGCGGCGCAGATTTTGCGAAAAAGTTCGAGCCGTCCGTCAAAAGACAAATCGCGATTACCGCAAAAACTAATTAAATCTTCGCCGCCGACGTATTCCATCACGAGAAATGATAAATTTTCCTCGCTCACGCCGCCGTCGAGCAAACGCGCGATATTCGGATGTTCGAGATTCGATAAAATCTGTCGTTCGGTTTGAAACCGCCGCAGAATTTCGTCCGTATCCATTCCGCGCTTAATGATTTTCAGCGCGACGCGCTTTTTCAAATCTTCGCGTTCGGCAAGGTAAACCGTTCCCATTCCGCCGCGTCCGATTTCGCGCAGAATTTTATATTTTCCGATGCGCGCGGGCAGCGGCGGCAAATTCTGTTCTAATCCGGCAGCGCTGAGCGGCGAAACGCTGATAAATCCTGCCGCCGCATCGTCCGCCGCCAGCAGTTTTTCGATTTCAAGACGTTTTTTTTCGTCGCTGATGGCGGATAAAGCGCGCGCGCGTTTGGCGAGCGGCAATTCGACAATCGAATGAAAAATACTGCTGATTTCTTCCCACTGTTCGGCTGTTTCCAAATCTTCGTTCATAGATTTTTTCGCTGGAAAGTTTCAATTTGCTCTTATTTTGTTTTTTAAAGAATTCAGAGTTTTAGTTTAAGCGGTTGAAAAGCCAGGATTTAGCGACGCGCCAATCGCGTTTGACGGTTTCGACCGAAATGCCGATCACTTCGGCTGATTCTTCATTTGTTAGTCCGCCGAAAAATTTCAGCTCAACGATTTTCGCTTGTCGCGGCGCAAATTTCGTCAAATCACCGAGCGCTTCGTCAATCGAAACGAGATCAACTTCCCTTTCTTCGGCAAAAGAAACGGCTTCGTCGAGTGCGATGCGCGTTTCGCCGCCGCCGCGTTTTTTCGTTTTTCGCTCAATCGCGTGATTGACGAGAATGCGCCGCATCATTTCCGCCGCCAGCCCGAAAAAATGCGCGCGATTCTGCCAGTCAACCGAATGCTGACCGATAAGGCGCAGATACGCTTCGTGAACGAGCGCCGTCGGCTGCAAAGTGTGATCGTCGCGTTCACTGTTTAATTTGTGTTGAGCGATTTTTCGCAGCTCGGCGTAAACAAGCGGGAAAAGTTCGTCTAAAACCGATTTATTATCTTCGCGATAAGCCTGCAAAAGACGCGTTACATCAGCGGATGCAGTCATAAAATATCATTTCCGGTGCGGAATAGCCGCATAATATTTCTTCGGAAACTTTACAAGAAAATATAAAAATACAAAAGTCATCGTCCGCTGAAAATCTCTCTATTCATTGACGCTGACGATTTTGAATTTATATTTTGGGAATTTGCGCGATTAAATTGATTAATTTATCGAAATCGGCGGGTTTGACGAGATGATGATGAAAACCGGCGTTCTGCGTTTTTTTGATGTCTTCGGTTTGCCCGTAACCGCTCAACGCAATCAAATGAACCGGATGCAGCGAGTCGTCCTGTTTGATAATCTGCGCGATTTCCAAACCGTTGATTTTTCCCGGCAGACCGATATCGCAAATAATTATCTGCGGTTTGAAGCTGCGCGCCGCCGCCAAACCGCTTTCTCCGTCCGAAGCAGTCTCGACCGCACACGCATTGAGTTCGAGCAGCATTTTCAGCGATTCCGCCGAATCCGCGTCGTCTTCGATAATCAAAACTCGTTGTGAAAGATTTTTCATCATACCTGAACAGATGCAATTTTGTGTTATCCGCGCAAAAATCAGCCGAAAATCATTCGACTGAGGCAAAAAAGCTTTTTGCCGGAAGACCGGCAGCTAAATTTTTATAAATGCGGTTTTTTGGGCTGAACAAGTAATATGATAACAGGAATCAGCGAGATTTCAAGCAGTATTTTCGGCGGATAATTTTATTGTTTGCAACGCGTTAAACCGTTTGTCCGGCGGCAAAACCGGACGACCACGCCCACTGAAAATTGTAACCGCCGAGCCAGCCGGTCACGTCGGCGATTTCGCCGATAAAATAAAGTCCGGCAACGCGTTTGGCTTCCATCGTCTGCGAAGAAAGTTCTTCAGTTGCGACGCCGCCGGCAGTGACTTCGGCTTTGTGATAACCTTCGGTTTCGCCGAATTTTACTCGCCACTCATTTAAATTGGCGGCGATTCGCGCGCGCTCCTTCGCTCCGATTTGCGTGAGCGATTTGTTTTCAGTTATTTCCGCCGCGTAAAGTTCGGCGAAACGATTCGGCAGATAGCGACCGAGAAAATTGTCGAGATTCTGCTTTGCTGTTTGATTGCTTTCCAAAATTTCGCGCGCGTTCGTTTGCGGCAAAAGATCAATCGAAATCGGTTTTTCCGCTTGCCAGTAATTGGAAATCTGCAAAATCGCCGGACCGGAAAGTCCGCGATGAGTGAACAGAATATTTTCGCGAAAAGATTGTTTGCCGGTTGAGACGACCGCGTCAACCGAAATTCCGGCGAGCCGGGCGAAATTCTTTTCGTTCTCGGCAAAAACGAGCGGCACGAGCGCCGGTCGCGGCGCGACGATTTTCAAACCGAATTGACGCGCGATGCGAAAACCGAAATCCGTCGCGCCGATTTTCGGAAATGAAAGCCCGCCGGTTGCAATAACGAGATTTTCACACGAAAAAATTCCCTGATTCGTTTCAATCTCAAAACCGCCGTCAGTTTTTTTAACCGTTTTAACTGAACAATTCGTGCGCACGACGATTTTCGCCCGCGCGCATTCGGTTTCGAGCATCGCGACGATTTGACGCGCACTTTCGCGGCAGAAAAGCTGTCCGAGCTTTTTTTCGTAAAATTGAATGTTGTGTTTCTTGACGAGTTCGACAAAATCCTGCGCGGTGTAGCGCGCGAGCGCCGATTTGCAAAAATGCGGATTCTTCGAGATAAAATTTTCCGGTTTGGTGTGAACGTTCGTAAAATTACAGCGTCCGCCGCCGGAAATTAAAATCTTGCGCCCGACTTGCGCGTTGTGTTCGACGACTAAAACTTTGCGCCCGCGTTTCCCCGCTTCCGCCGCACAAAAAAGCCCCGCCGCGCCCGCACCGATGATGATTGTATCGAATCTCATTAATTCAAATAACGCGTTTTCAATACGTTAATGTGATGCCGAACGTGTCCGACCATAATATAAGCAATCGCGCGCACTGAAACGAAATTGTCGCTCGCCGCGCCGCCGCGCGTCCACGCTTCAACTGGTAAATTCTTGAAAAACAGTAAATTAGCGCGGCGCAAAAGTATAAATTCTTCAACCAAATCAGCAAGCGAAACTCGGTCAAAGTTCGCGTTTTCGATATAACCGTCCTGCTCAAATCCGGGAAGAGCCGTTTCATCAGCGCGCGCAAATCGCAGCGCGCGATAAGCGAAAATTCGCTCGCCGTCGCTCAAATGCCCGACCAAATTTTTGATCGTCCATTTTCCTTCGGCATAAGCGAATGCCGCTTTTTCTTCGGTTATTTCCGCGAAAAGATTCTGCATTTCGGCGATCTGATTTTCCAAAACCGCGACAATATCGGTTTCTTCGACAAGCGAAACATAAGTTTCGTAATAAGCGGCGTATTCGTTTTTTTCGGGTCGTTCCATCTTTGTCAATTTTCCACTTTTCATTTTCCGTTTTTCACTTTTCATCAAATTCACGCTTTCGGATGCGCGCGGTCGTAAACTTCAATCAGTTTTTCCATCGAAACCTGCGTGTAAATCTGTGTCGTCGAAAGCAGCGCGTGTCCGAGCAGTTCCTGAATATCGCGCAGATCGGCGCCGGAATCGAGCAGATGCGTGGCAAACGAATGTCTTAAAGAATGCGGCGAAATGTCCGGGTGAATGTTTGTGCAGAGTTTGATGTATTTATCAACCATCCGCCCGACCGAGCGCGTCGTGATGCGCGTTCCCTGATAATTTAAGAAGACGGCTTGTTCGTCGCGTTCGGCGGGCGGGCAATTATTTAAGAAATCGGCGCGCGCTTCTTTTAAGTAAAACATCAGCGTTTGCAGCGCATTTTCATGAAAAGGCAAAATCCTTTGTTTTTTGCGTTTGCCGGTGACGCGAACGAGCTTTTCGCGAAAATCAATATCTTTGAGATTCAAATTAACGAGTTCGCCGACGCGCATTCCGGTCGCGTAGAGAAATTCGAGAATCGCGCGGTCGCGTTTACCCAAGTCCGTATTCAAATCCGGCGTTTCGATAAAGCGCACGGCGTCTTCCATCGAAAGATGCGTCGGCAATTTGCGCTCGATTTTCGGTGTGGCGACGAGTTTTGCCGGATTCGTTTCCTGAATTCCTTCGCGAATCAAAAATTGAAAAAATGTTCTTAAACTGGCGAGTTTGCGGGCAATCGAAGTTTTCTTTTTGTTCAAACCGTGCAGCGACGCCATCCATTCGCGAATGGTCAAATGATCAATTTCCGCAACGGGAACGTCTTCGGCTCGACTTTTTTCCAGCAGGTAATCGCGAAATTGCAGCAAATCGCTCGAATAATTGCGCAAAGTGTGCGTGCTGACGTTGCGCTCGTAGCGCAGATGTTGGAGAAACTGATTCAGGTATTCTTCAAGCATAACGAATAATTGATAGTTGAAAATTGATAACGGCGAAAGCGTTTTCATTATCAACTATCAATTATCAATTATCAATTTCGCTTCGGAACGTAATAACCTTTGCGCGTGCGGACGCTCAAGTTTTTTCCGGTTTTAACGGCGAGCGAAATCGTGCGAAATTCGCCGCGTTTGTCCGCGTCATTTTCGGGATAATAACTCAAAATATACTGTTGGGCGAGTTCGGCGGAGATTTGATTGAAGGCTTGGTCGAGTTCGCGTTCGTCAATCGGCGAATAAACCGCGCCGCCGGTTTGCTGAGTGATTTCCTGCATTCGGCGTTCGGCGGCAAGCGCGCGAATATTGGCGTTGCCGCCGCGCTGTCCGGTTTGTTTGAAGTTTTCAAATTCTTTGGTTTTAACGACGTAAACCTGCACGTTGTTCGCCTGAATCGCTTTTAACGTTTCCTCAAAAGTCGAATCGGAAATCGTGTCTTCGCCGTCGGAAACGATGACGATAACGCGTCTGCCGCTCGCGTCGCGCAAATACTCGGCGGCTTTGATGATGCCGTCGAGCAGCGCAGTCGCTCCCTGCGGTTCGGCAAAAAGATCA
The DNA here is from genome assembly GCA_005790265.1 of Acidobacteriota bacterium. Classification (GTDB taxonomy): domain Bacteria; phylum Acidobacteriota; class Blastocatellia; order Pyrinomonadales; family Pyrinomonadaceae; genus SXVE01. The sequence goes on from SXVE01000459.1 coordinate 8,304, forward strand.
ATCGCATCAGTCAGCTGCGAAACGTCTTTCGTCAAAGGCTGTTCGAGCCGCGCCGCCGTCGAAACGGAAAAAAGCGCGGCTAAATCTTTTGACGGGCGCAAAACTTTGCGAAAAAATCGAATCGCCGCCTTTTTTTCAAATTCGCGAGCAATCGTCACGCTCGACGAATTATCAAACAAAAGAGCGAGTCGCACCGGCGTTTCCGAACGCGCTAAATCGCCGATTTCCGCCGCTTGCCCGTCAATCTGCAGCGTAAAATCTTCGCGCCGCAAATTCGCCACCGCCTGACCGTCCGCGCCCAAAACCGAAACCGGAATCGGCACGAGATTCGATTCGACATTGATTATATCGTCGTCAACTTCAGTTTTTTTAACGGAATTATTCGGCGACGGCGAAGATTTCGGCGCGGCAGTTTGAGTCGGCATATAAACAACCGACGGACGCGGCGCATCCTTTTTCGGTGTCGGCGTTTCACTCGGTTTCATCCGTCCCGACTGCGCTGAAATAACCGAAGCGAACGCGAAAAATAAAATTGTGAGCGTTAAATTACGAATCATATTAATCAACGACTTCGATGCTTAAAGTCGTTGATGAGTTAGCTTGGCGTATCGAAATTATTTCCATTCAGGCGGATTAAAACCGGGCGAATAGTCGTATCGGTTGAAAAGTTGTTTGACCGAATCGCGCAGCAAAACGACAATCGTGAAAATACCGATTACCGTGCCGAACGGCGCAAACATACAGCTGATTACTGCCATCACAAAAATAAACGTGTAATTTTTTTGCTGCGTTAAATATTTTCCGGCGAGAAACGACGCGACGGCAACTGACCAGCCGCCCAAAATGAATATGGCGGCGAAGACGACGAAAAACCAGCCGAAAAAAGGCGGCGGCGGATTCGCTCCTTCGTCTAACTTTCCGGTGATCATCGCGATTCCTAAAACAAGATGGATAATCGGAAAACACGAGAACAGCGCAGTCAGACCGGCGTAAACATAAAAGCCGATGGACAGCCATCTTAAATGTTCTAGATCTTTGTTCATAAGAAAACCTCTTTTAGATATGATATTTACGTGAAAATCAGTTTTAATCCGGCAATTAACAAACCGAACGCCAGAACGCGGCGCAGGGTCATCGAATCGAATCGTTTGCTGCCGAGCGTTGCGCCGATAACTCCGCCGCCGACAGCCGCCGAAATCCACCAGAAAACCGTCGGAGGCAGCTGCGCTATTTGCGCGTAATTGCCCAGAAGTCCGGAGATCGAATTGACGAGAATAAACAGCGCGGAAATGCCCGCCGCTTTTTTCGGTTCAGTCCAGTTCATTAAAAGCAGGATCGGCGTTAGAAAAATGCCGCCGCCGACGCCGACCAAACCGGAAACCAAACCTAAAATAGCACCAATCGCGAGGCAAATCCAGATTTTCGGCGGGCGCGGTTCGAGTTCGGAAGTGAGTTTTATTGCCAGCCGCAGCGCCGCGAGCATTAACGTCGCGCCGAGAATTATTTTGTAAACGGTCGTCGGCAAATGAATCATTCCGCCGATGAACGCAAACGGAATCGAAGCGGCGGCGAACGGCGCGAAAATTTTCCAGTCGAAATGACGCGCGCGATAAAATTGGACGAACGAAATCGAAGCGACGAACAAATTCAAAACCAGCGCCGTCGGACGCGTGACCGTCGGCGAGACAGCCAGAAATGCCATCACCGCCAAATAACCCGACGCGCCGCCGTGTCCGACCGATGAATAAAGAACCGCGACGAGAAAAACCGCGACGACGATTAAAATGTCGTGTTCCATTTTATTTTTTTGACCGAAACGCGTTGTAACCGATAAACGCGACGAATCCGATGATAATCAGCGCCATCAAAATAAAAAGAGACAAATGAAAAACGCCGCGCCAGTTAAACCGCCCGTTGAATAATTCGCCGATTTGCAGCAGCGCGCCGAGAAATTTCATACGCTTGCGACCGAACTTTTATCAATTCGGCTGATCCATTCGTCCCAATCCCTGAGCGCGAGTTCGACCTGAATGTTGTGGCGTTCGCGTTTGTTGCGGTATTTTTTGCGCAGTTCGAGCGGCGCTTCGGCGAGCAAGCCGAACGTGATGTTGACCGGCTGAAAATTTTTCGTCTCGACGTTGGAAACGTAGCGACACAGCGCGCCGATTGCCGAAGTTGGCGGCGCGACAAGCATTGCTTCGTCGCGCAGGATTCGCGCCGCATTGAGTCCGGCGAGCCAGCCGGTGCCGACCGATTCGATGTAGCCTTCGACGCCGGTGATTTGTCCGGCAAAAAACAATTTCGGATTTTTTTTCGTCTGCAAAGTCGCGTCTAAAATCTGCGGCGAATTGATAAAAGTGTTGCGGTGAATCTGCCCGAATTGCAGGAAATCGGCGTTTTCCATTCCCGGAATCAATTTCAAAACGCGTTCCTGCTCGCCGTATTTCAAATGATTTTGAAAACCGACGAGCGAATAAGCGTCCGCCATTAAATCCTCCTGCCTGAGTTGCACGGCGGCGTACGGTTCGCGCCCGGTCGCGGGCAGCGGCAAACCTTTCGGCTTCATCGGACCGAAACGCAGCGTGTCAACGCCGCGCCGGGCGATTTCCTCAATCGGCAGACACGATTCAAACCAGTGCGTTTCCTCGAAACGCTTGAGCGGAACCGATTTAGCGTTGATTAGCTCGTTGTAAAAAGTTTCGTATTGCGCTCTGTCCATCGGACAATTGATGTAATCGTCGCCGCCTTTGCCGTAACGCGCGGCTTTAAAGGCGATGTTCATATCAATCGAATCGGCGGCGACAATCGGCGCAATCGCGTCGTAAAAATAAAGCTGATCGTCGCCGGTCATCTTCATAATTTCGACGGTCAAAGCTTCCGACGTTAAAGGTCCGGTCGCGATGATCGTGATTTCATCGTGCGGAATCGTTTTGATTTCCTCGCGAATCAGTTCAATATGCGGATGATTTTCGATTCGCTCGGTAATCAGCTCGGAAAATCTCCCGCGATCAACTGCCAGCGCCGCGCCCGCCGGAACGCGCGTTTGTGCGGCAACTTCCATTACGAGCGATTTTCCGCGCCGCAATTCTTCCTTCAAAAGATACGGCGCGCTGCCGACTTCGTCTGATTTCAAGGAATTCGAGCAGACGATTTCCGCCAGTTTATCCGTTCGGTGCGCCGGAGTCTGCGCGACCGGTCGCATTTCGTAAAGCCGCACTTTCGCGCCCGTTTCCGCCGCTTGCCAAGCCGCCTCAACGCCCGCCAAACCGCCGCCGATGACATTTATTTCATTCATAATTTGCTTATTCGATTCAAAACAAAATCATAAAACATTCGTCGGCGAATCAAAAGGTCAAACCGCCCGCCGCCGGTCGAGAATTTTCGCGCCAATCAACAGCCATTGCTTGACAATCACCACGCCGGAAACTATATTTTGTAATTCGGCTTGTCCGAAACGCCATCCTAGCTCAGCTGATAGAGCATTCGATTCGTAATCGAAAGGTCGTGGGTTTGAATCCCATGGATGGCTCCATTTTTAAGGAAAAAAGCCCGACTGATTAAAGTCGGGCTTTTTTTGTTTGTTTTTTTGTTCGGGAACCGATGTGTCGGACATTTGTTTAGATTGATTTTTCGGTATTTCGGCAGTCTCGTTATTTCATAGCGAATTGATCGGTTTATTGCTCCACAATCGGCGAAAAATTCCAGTGCTGCTTTTGGTTTTTCGAGTGTTGAATATTGAAGTTTTTTTCTGTATTTGGTAATCAAATACAGTAATGAATAAACATAAAATCAAACAGCGGCAGAAACTTTTGCGCGAGAAGATGAAAAAGCAATCGGTCGGTTTTCACGTTTATCGTTCGGTTAATGAAAATTTGCCGTTTGTGTTTTGGGAAAGATTGACGGATGAGCCGATTGCCGAAGGGAATTTTAATGATCCGACGGCGGAAATTGGGACGCGGTATTTTTACAAATTGACGCAGGTTGACGCCGACGGCAACGAAAGTCAGCCGGTAACGCCGAAAACCACGTTTACCGATCACGCCGGAAATCAGCACGCGCAGAATCCGCTCGCTGATTTTGCCGGTTACAATATGTATCGCTCGGCGGATAAAAATGTGCCGCTCGAACAATGGGAACGGCGCAACAAACAACCGATTCCGACGACCGAATATAAAGACGAAGGCGTGCAGTCGGGCGAAATTTATTTTTATTACATTCGCGCGGTTGATTCAAACGGCAATGAAAGCGCGCCCGGCGAAATTATGCGCGTCATTAGAAAATAAGAAAATTAACACTCGATTTGTTCCTCACGATTTTTTTGTCAATGAGCTAGCTCCCTGCTCGTTCGGGCAAATCTTTCAGCGATTTTGGCAGTGACGCGCCTCGCATTGTGACAAACTTCGACGGCGAAAAACATCTATCTATTTTCGCGGCAGATGTGATATTTTATTTATCAAAAGACTTCGTTTGATTTTTTGCGCGGTCTTTTTTTGTATCCGAAAGATGTATCGAACGGCTTGAATTTGGTTAATCGCCGATTAAAAAATCACTCAAAAAACCTAAACCTAAAAATTCGCTTCCATAAACGTATGAAAAAAATTTCGACACTCATTTTGTGCGCTTTGCTCGCGCTCGCTTTTCTTTGTTCGTCCGTTTTTCCGGCAGCCGCGCCGAAAGACGAATGGCTCCAAGTGCGCTCGAAAAACTTTTTTTTGATCGGCAACGCTTCGGAAAAAGATATTCGCCGCGTCGCGACCAGGCTCGAACAATTTCGCGAAACTTTTCGGCAGCTTTTTACCCGAACCAATCTCAGTTCGCCGATTGCAACGAACGTCGTCGTGTTCAAAAGTTCTTCGGCTTATAAACCGTTTAAGCCGAAACGCGCCGACGGAAAAATTGACGATTTCGTTGCCGGGTATTTTCAGCCGGGCGAAGATATCAATTACATCACGCTTTCGACCGACGGCGAAGACGCGGACATTTTCGGCACAATTTTCCACGAATACGTGCATTTTATCGTCAACACGAATTTCGGTAAATCAGAAGTTCCGCCGTGGTTTAACGAAGGTTTAGCCGAATATTACCAGACGTTTGAAATCGCGAAAGATCAGGAAGTAAAACTCGGTCTGCCGCAGAGCGGGCATTTGCTGACGCTTCAGCAAAACAAACTGATTCCGCTCGAAACGCTTTTCAAGATTAACAATTACTCGCTGCATCAAAACGGCAATCACTCGCGCAGCGTTTTTTACGCGCAGTCGTGGGCGCTGATGCATTATTTGCTGCAAGGCGGGAAAAGCGAAGGTTTGAGCAAATTTCTCGATTTATCAATGAAAAACGTTCCGGCGGAAAAAGCGTTTCAAGATTCTTTTCAGATGAATTACGCGCAGATGGAAAAAGAGCTGAAAAAATACGTCGCGCAGAATTCGTATAAATATTCGTTCGTTTCATTCAAAAACAAGCTGGTTTTCGACGCGGAAATGCAGATTTCGCCGCTCGACGAAACCGACAGCAACGCGTATCTCGGCGATTTGCTGTATCACACGAATCGCGCCGACGATGCGGGCGAATACCTGCAAAAAGCCGTTGACCTCAAACCGGATTCGAGTATGGCGAACACGACGTTCGGAATGGTCAAAATGCGCCAGCGAAAATACGACGAAGCAAAAAATTATTTTGAAAAAGCCATCGCCAAAGACCAGAAAAATCATCTCGCTTTTTACCAGTACGCATATCTCTTAAGCCGCGAAGGACGCGACGAATTCGGCTTCGTTAATTCTTTTCCGAAAGAACAATCGGCGAAAATGCGCGATTTGCTGAAAAAATCAATCGCCATCAATCCGTCATTTACGGAAAGCTACGAAATGCTCGCGTTTGTCAGTCTCGTCAACAACGAAAATCTCGACGAAGCTGTTACTTATTTGCTCAAAGCGCTGAAATATCAGCCGGGCAATCAGCGTTACGCGATTCGCATCGCTGAAATTTATTTGCGGCAGGAAAAATTTGACGAAGCGGCGAAAATCGCCGACAAGATTTTGAAAACGACCGACGAACCCGAAGTAAAAATGCGCGCGGAAAATCTCGCCGGACAAATTCAGCAGCATCGCGAAATTTACGCCGTCAACGAAGATTCGCGCAAAAAATACGAAACGGCAATCGCCGAAGCGAAGAAAAACGGCAGAGAGCCGATCATCATTCGCCGCGCCGCCAGCGAAAAGGAGCTGACGCCCGCAGAATTGGCGAAAATCGAAGAAGAACGCTCGATTCTTTTCGTTAACCAAACGCTGCGCAAAACGGCGGCGAACGAAAAGCAGTCGCTCGGACGAATTCAGAAAGTCGAATGCAAAAATCCGATTGTTTTCACGGTCAAAACCGACACCGAAACTTTTACGCTGACGAGCAAAGATTTTGAAAATCTGGCGCTGATGGCGTTCGACGCCGACGCGCAAAATTCGCAAATCGGCTGCGACGCCAATCTCGCCGCGTTCAAAGCGGTGGTGACGTATAAACCGCTCGCAGTCGAAGCGGCGAAAACGAAAACCGCGCCGCGCGGCGAACTCGTCGCGATTGATTTCGTGCCGCAGAATTTCAAATTTATGGACGCCGCCGCGCTCGCCGATCAAACGGCGAACGCGTTTCAGGCGACCGAAGAAATGATTGTTTCAAATGCGCCGTCTTCGTCCGCCCAACCGCCGCCGCCAGCCGCGATGCCGAATCAGGATTTCGACCGGCAGCGCCGCGCGGCGATGATGGCGGCATTGAAAGGCACGATGCGTCAACCGGAACCGGGCGAAACGCGCGCGCTCGGAACCATCGAAAAAATCGAATGCACGAGCAAAGGCGCGATGTTTTTTCATCTCAAAACCGGAGCGCAAATTCTCAAATTAAACGCCGTTTCGCCGCAATCGGTGCAGCTGCGTTCGTACACCGCCGAAGCGCAGGAAATACAATTCGGCTGCGGATTGAAACAGGTTGATATTCCGGTCGTTTTCACCTACAAAGCGACGCCGAACCAGAAAAATAAAACGAACGGCGAAATCGTCGCGCTCGAATTCGTGCCGAAAAGTTTTACGCTCGATTAATAAAAAGCGTCAGGATTTTTTGCGCGCCGCGTTCGGTTGTATAATAGACCAACGATTCGCGAAAAAATATCATCAAAGTCAGCAAGTTTAAGGAGAAATATGGACACAGCTTATAATTCAACTTTCGGAAATTCAGCGGCACACGCTCTGCCCGAAGAACGCGCCGCTTTTATTCGCAAAACTTATCTGCACCTTTCGGGCGCGGTGCTCGTTTTCATTTTGCTCGAAACTTATTTAATGATTTCCGGCGCGGGCGCGGCGATTGCCGAAACGATGCTCGGCGGCAGATTTTCGTGGTTTATCGTGCTCGCGGCGTTTATGGGCGTTTCGATGCTGGCAAATTGGTGGGCGAATTCGCAAACGTCGAAACCGTTACAGTATATGGGCTTGGCGTTATACGTCGTCGCCGAAGCGGTCATTTTTATTCCGCTGCTTTATATCTCCGCTTATTACGCCGGATATGACGTGATCGCGAAAGCCGGAATCGTGACGCTCGGATTGTTTCTCGGCTTGACGTCAGTCGTCTTTCTGACGCGTAGAGACTTTTCCTTTTTGGGTCCGATTCTCGCGATTGGCGGATTTGTTGCGCTCGGTTTTATCGCGGCGTCGCTTCTTTTCGGCTTTAGCCTGGGAAGTTTGTTCGCATTCGTGATGGTCGCTTTCGCCGGAGCCGCGATTTTATATGATACGTCGAACGTTCTGCATCGTTATAACACCGATCAGCACGTCGCCGCTTCGCTGTCATTGTTTGCGAGTATCGCGCTTTTGTTCTGGTATATTCTGAGCATTTTCAGCTCGCGCGATTAATCGGCATTTGATTGTCATTTATAAAAAAGCGAACTCTTGATCGAGTTCGCTTTTTCTTTTGGCGTATAACTTGCGCTTCGGCGAATGCGGCGCGATACTTTTAAAACAATGCAAGGGGAAACAAAATCAAGCGACGCAGCCGCACAAGCTGTCGAAGAACGAACCGAAGACGATTTCAGCACGAGTCTTTCCAATACTTTCCGGGCGCTCAAACACCGCAATTTTCAGTTATTCTTTTTCGGACAAATCATTTCATTGACCGGAACGTGGATGCAGTCGGTCGCGCAGAGCTGGCTCGTTTACCGCATCACGGGTTCGGTCGCGCTTTTGGGTTTGATCGGTTTCGCCAATCAATTTCCCGTCTTTCTCTTAACGGCGTTCGGCGGCGCGATTGCCGACAAATACGACCGCCGCCGAATCTTGATGACCACGCAGACGTGTTCGATGATTCTCGCCTTCACGCTCGCTTTTCTGACTTTGAGCGGTTTGGTGCAGGTGTGGCATTTGTTCGTTATCGCGTCGTTGTCCGGCATCGTCAACGCGTTTGATATTCCGACGCGTCAATCGTTTGTCGTTGATATGGTCGGCAAAAGCGATCTGCTCAACGCCATTGCGCTCAATTCTTCGATGTTCAACGGCGCGCGCATCATCGGTCCGGCGATTGCCGGAATTCTCGTTGCGGCGGTCGGCGAAGGCTGGTGTTTTTTGGGCAATGCGGTCAGTTACATCGCCGTTCTCACCGGACTTGCGCTGATGAACATCGAACCGAAGGAAATCGCGCAAACGGCGGCTTCAGCGTTTGAAAAAATCAAAGAAGGCTTTTCGTTCGTCGCGGCGACCAAACCGATTCGCGCGTTGATTCTGCTGCTCGGTTTGGTCAGTTTGATGGGGATGCCGTATGCGGTTTTGATGCCGATTTTCGCCGATCAGATTTTGGACGGCGGCGTGCGCGGACTCGGCATTTTAATGGGCGCGAGCGGTTCGGGCGCACTCGTCGCCGCGCTCGTTCTGGCTTCGCGCAAAAGCATCAAAGGTCTCGGCTCGTGGGTCGCAATTTCGTCCGGCGTGTTCGGCGTGTTTTTGATTTTGTTTTCGCTGTCACGATCTTTCTGGTTGTCGGCGCTGCTGCTCGTGCCCGTCGGGTTTTCGATGATGATGCAGATGTCTTCGTCAAACACACTCGTCCAAGCGATGGTGCCGGACGAACTGCGCGGACGCGTGATGGCGGTTGACTCGATGATGTTTATGGGGATGGCTCCGTTCGGCGCATTGATCGCCGGTTCGCTCGCCGATGTTTTGGGCGCGCCGATGACGGTTGCGGTCGGCGGCGCAGTCTGCATTTTCGGCTCGATTTTCTTCGGCTGGCGATTGCCGAAACTGCGCCCGGAAGCGCGCCGCATCATCGTCGCAATGCAAATGACCGGCGGCGAACCGGCATCGAAAGCAAGTTTTCAGGAACGCTCGATCACCGCCAAATCTTTTCGCTGAAATTTTATTCAAACGACGTACCAAAGCCGGATTCTGCCGTTTTTCCGACAATCAACAACCTTAAATCTTAAAAATTGCTCGTTCGGACAGTCGTCCGTAAGGCTTGGACGGCTATCCGCAAGACTTGGACGCTCGTCCAAGTCTTATTTCCGACTGTCCGTAAGACATTTCCAGCCGTCCGTAAGACATTTCTAATTGTCCAAGACACACTTCCAGTCATCCGTAAGATACTTCCGCGCGTCCGAATGATGTTTTTAATCGCCGGACTTTTGTTTTTCATCGTCCGTAATCGGAAATTCAGCGTGCGCGTAACACAAACAAAGCGGCGCATCCCGTATTATTGATGCGCCGCTTTGTTTGTTCGTTTCGTTACCGCTGCTGAAATTATCAGCTTCCTTCTTCCATTCCGCCGAGCCATTTCGGATTTTTCGCCGTGCCGTCAAAACGCGTTTCGGTTTTGTATTTTTCGTATTTTCCGGCGACAGCGGCGGGCGCGGTTTTCGCGAGCAGCGCGGCAATTTGCGCTTGATTCATCGGCTTAAACGTTTTCGCCGCGGTGAACGCCTGATCGAGAATGTCCATTTTTTCGATGCCGGTCACGACGACCGAAGTCGGCAGATTGAGCGCGTAATGCAGACATTCAATCGCGGAAACGGTGTTGCTCTGCATAATAAAATTGTCGCCGAGCGATTTCATTCCGATCACGCCGGTTTTCGCGGCGACGAGCTTGGGCAAAATTTGTTTTTCAAACGAGCGAAAATGCGCGTCCATCACATTGAGCGGCATTTGCACGGCGTCGAATTTGTAATTTTTCGCGGCGGCGATTTCCATCATCCGCAAATGAACAAGCGGGTCTTTGTGTCCGGTAAAACCGATGTAGCGAATTTTGCCCGCTTTCTGCGCTTCGGTCATCGCTTCCGCCGCGCCGCTTTCGGCAAAGATTCTGTCCGGGTCTTCGAGCCGGATAATTTCGTGATACTGCATTAAGTCAATGCGGTCGGTGTCGAGCCGCAAAAGCGATTCGTCAATTTGTTTCGCCGCCGTTTTTTTGTCGCGCCCGTCAATTTTCGACATCAAAAAAACTTTGTTGCGATAACCGTTTTTCAACGCTTTGCCCATCCGGATTTCGCTCGCGCCGTCGTGGTAATCCCAGCAATTGTCCATAAACGTGATGCCGCGATCAATCGCCGTGCGAATGAGTTTCAGGCTTTCGGCTTCGGTCGGCGGTTTGCCGATGTGAAAACCGCCGAGCCCGATGGCGGACACTTTTTCGCCGGTCGCGCCGAGCGTGCGGTAAATCATTTCGCCTTCAAGCACGGTTTCCGGCGTCTGAAAAATTTCAGCGGCATTCGCTTCGGGCGATGCGCCGCCGGTGTCCGCGTTTGTCCTGACGGCGTTTTGCGTTACGACGAAAGCACCGGCGGCGACCGATGCTTTTGATAAAAAATTTCTTCTGTTCATACAAATTCCTTCCCTTTTTGCTCAATCTCGATTAACCATTTTTTGATGATTAGAAAAATTATACATCGCGGCGAACGCGGACGCACAATTTTTTTTCGTCGCTGTAAAAGTATCGGCAATCTCGCCTATACGCGCGGCGATGCCAACGTTTTCACTTTCAAGTTGGACGGGCGACAATAAAAGTATGATACTATGAATCGCATAAGAATCGCTTTTTCTGCATTTGGGCTTGAGTATTTGAAACTCTTTTCTGATGCGTTCTTCGGTTCAGGCTCTTCCCCCAATTATAAAACAATCACACGAACACAATTTTTTTGCGATTGAAGTATGTATTTCGGCATCAAACCGAATTACGGGAAGCTTATTTGACCAGTAACCAATCAGAAATCATTCCTTTATTAAACATTTAAGATTGAGTTTCTCTTATTTTTCGCACGAGGAAAGAATTTATGAAAATCCTGCTTTATAACCCGGACAATGGAATTACGCGCAACTTTATGCCGCATTTATGGATGTTTCTGCTCCAATCGCTGACGCCGAAAGAGCACGAAGTGATTTTGATTGACGGCAACGCCAAAGCGATGACGCGCCAGCAGCTCGTGCAGTTTTGCAAAGATGAAAACATCGGTTTAGTCGGCATCGGCGCGATGACCAGAATGGTCGCGCGCGCTTATTTAGTTGCCGATTCTCTGCGCGAAGCGGGAATTAAAGTCGTGATGGGCGGACCGCACGTCACCGAATGCCCGGACGAAGCGCTTGGCAGAGACGGCGGAAAACGCCACGCCGACGCCGTCGCGCTCGGCGAAGCGGACGAAACTTGGGCGTTAATCGTCGAAGACGCGGCAAACGGAACGCTCAAAGACGTTTACCAGCCGCAAACCGACGCGAAAGGCAATGATCTCAAACCGAGTTTGCAGCCGTATCCGCATATTCCGTGGGAGACTCTCGACCTCGAGCAATTCAGTCTCGTGCCGAAATTCCTGCAAAAACCGCTGTCGAAAATGGGCGCGGGCTGGGGCAAATTCTTTGTCGTGCCGATTGAAACCGGACGCGGCTGTCCGTACGGTTGCGAATTCTGCACCGTCACCGGATTTTTCGGCGATTCGATTCGTTTTCGCACGAACGAAAGCGTGATCGAAGAGCTTTTGCGATTAAAAGCGCGCGCCCGACAGGAAAAAGGACAAATCGCCGTTTTCTTTATTGACGACAACCTCGCCATCAACAAAAAACGTTTAAAATCTCTGCTGCGCGACATCATCGCGGCGGACGCGCAATTGCCGTGGGTCGCGCAAATCAGCGCCAATCTGCTCGCCGACGAAGAACTCGTTGATTTAATCGCCGACGCGGGCGGAAAATGGATCTTTATCGGAATGGAATCAATTGATCCGGCGAATATGGCGGACGTCAACAAAACATTTTCCAAACCGGCGAATTACAAAGACGTGCTCGACGGTTTGGCGCGCCGCAATATTTATGCGATCACATCGTTCATTTTCGGAATGGACAACGATACGGTCGGCGTCGCCAATCGAACGGTTGACGAAATCGAAAGCTGGTCGCCCGGACTTCCCGTTTTCGGTCAATTAACGCCGTTTCCGGCAACGCCGCTTTACGACAGATTGGAAAAAGCCGGACGCCTGCACCGCCCGAAACACTGGCTCGAATTCGCGCCGTTTGTGATGGCGCACAATCCGCTGAAAATGACGATTGACGACGCGAAAACCGAAACTTTCAACGCGTGGGCGCGTTCGTATAGTCCGGAACGCAATCACGAAGCGATTCAAGCGATCAAAGATTCGCCGATTGATGTGCGCATCGGTCATCTCGTCGCGCGGCTTTTCTTTCGCGGAATTTATTTTCCGCAGATGAGCAAACGCGCGTGGATGAATCTTCTATTTCAAAACCGAAAAACGATTATGAGCTTGTCAAAAGAAGGTTTGGCGACGTGGCGGAGCGCGCGCAAAAGACAAAAAGCCGCCACGGAAGTGGTCGCGGAAACATAATCCTACGGGTTCTTTCGCTGCTTTCAAATTCGATTGATTAAAAATGACGGCAACAGTCCGTCGGCAAATAAAAAAGCGCTGCTGATAAAATAGATTGTCAGCAGCGCTTTTTTTGTTCTCTAAATTATTAAAACGGCGATTCTTCGTCGTCGCCGTCGTCAAAAACGATTCTTTTTTTGACTTTCGGCTGTCGTTCTTCGCGCAAATCTTCGGGCGCGAGATTTTGCAGAGCCGGATTTCCGTTCGCGTCTTTGAGCAAAACTTCGATGCGCCGTTCCGCTTGATTCAATCTTTCCTGACATTCGCGCGACAATTTCACGCCGTCTTCAAATAATTTCAAACTTTCTTCGAGCGATAAATCACCGTCTTCGAGTTTGCGCACGATTTTCTCCAAATCGCCGAGCGACGATTCAAATGTTTGTTTTTTCTCAGCCATAAATTGCGTTCGGTCACGTTCGATGTCGCTTAATTTTCATTCGCACGATCAATCTTTAATTTTTACCGCTTTTTAATTAATTTAACAGATCGTCGGCTTGCTGCATTAAATCCTGTAAGTTTTTGATTCCCAAACTTTCGCCCGCTTTGTTGATTCCGCCTTTGGCGGCAACCGCGATAATTTCCTGTCCGATTTTCTGCGCGATTTGCGTGGCTAATTGTTCGTCAGTCAACCCGACGATTTGCCAGTCCGCGCCGTTTCGTTTCATTTTTACTTCAAGCGGTCGGTCGGCGAGTTTGCTCTTCACCGTCGCGGCATCGCCGTTCTGCTGAATATCCAAATATTTACCGGCGCCGAGAACAATCGCGGCAAACGGAACGTTGGCGAATTTGTCGGTTTTTTCGCGAATCACGCGCGGCAATTCGCTTTTGGCGCGTTCTTTGACGGCGGGCAGCAGCGGCGCGGCGACGCGTTCGGCGCGCGCAATCGTCTGCGGCGGCAATCCGCGTCCGTAAAGCTCGACGGCTTTGCTGGTAATCTGCGGCATAAAATCATCAACGACCGCGTCTGTGTCAACCAAACGATCAACCGCCGCCTGATCGTCGCGCCGCGCCGCGTCAATGAGCAGCGCGAGCGAATACTGCGGCGTTTTTTTGTAGCTCTGCCAGTAAAAATAACCGCTGATTGCCGCGATCAAAATAATCGCTCCGAGCAATCCGGCGACGAAAAGCGCAATTTTAGCGAATTTTCCGCGCTTTTTCGGTTTTTGATATTCGGCGAAAACCGATTCGTCCGGCGTAATCAGCGGCGGTTTTTCATCAATGTTGACTACAAATTTTGACATCCTTTTTGCTCGTTTGATTCAGTTTGAGATTTTTTTCCAATCAATCGTCAGATTTTGACGCTGCGCTCGTGATTGCGATTTATCTCTCAGTTTTCTTTTTTCGTTACCGTTGCTGTAATTTTACCTTTTGCCAAACGAATTTTCACCGTTTCGTTTGTTTTTATATTTTTCGCATCGCGCAGAATTTCGCCGTTTTCTTTTTCGGCGATGGAAAATCCGCGCTTTAAAACCGAAAGCGGCGAAAGCGCGTCAAGCGAAGCCATTTCGATTTTCAAATTCTCGTCTTTTCGGTCAATCAATCGTTTGACGGCGGCAGTTTGACGCTGTTCAAGCAGCGCGAGCCGCGTTTGATTTTCCGCGACTTTCGATGCCGATTTGAGCGGCGAAAGTTGCGAAATAACTTTTTCGAGCCGTTTCGCGTTCGTTTTTAATTTGTCCGCAAAAGCGTCTTCGATGCGCGCGTCGTAATCTTCGACTTCGTAGCGCCAATCTTTGATTTTCTGCGGAAACTGCGAGAAAACCGGCGCGAGCGCGAGTTCCTGCCAATCGGAACGCGATTGCAGCAGTTTGTAACTGACCGTTTGGAATAAATCCTGCGTTCGCTTGGCGATAAACGCTTCGATCTGATCTTCGGATTCGGCGACGATTTCCGCCGCCGCGCTCGGCGTCGGCGCGCGGCGGTCGGCGACGAAATCGGCAATCGTAAAATCAATTTCGTGACCGACGGCGGAAATAATCGGAATTTCCGAAGCGCGCATCGTCCGCGCCAGCCGTTCTTCGTTAAACGCCCATAAATCTTCGCTCGATCCGCCGCCGCGCCCGACGATTAAAACGTCAATTTTTTCATTTTCCGCCGCCGTTTTATTGTAATCGTTCGCCAGCAAAATCGCTCGCCGGATTTCTTCGCCCGCCATTTCGCCTTGTACGCGCGTCGGAATCAAAACGATGCTCACCGTGCGCGTACGGCGCGACAAAACGTGCAGAATATCGTGAAACGCCGCGCCGTTCGGCGAAGTTACGACGCCGACTCTTTTCGGCAGAAGCGGCAGCGGACGTTTCAATTCTTCATCGAAAAGTCTTTCTTTGCCGAGCTTTAATTTGATTTGCTCGAATGCGACTTTGAGCGCGCCTTCTCCAATTGGTTCGAGCGATTCGACGAGCAGTTGATATTCGCCCTTCGGTTCGTAAACGCTCAATTTTCCGCGCACGCGCACCTGCAAACCGTCGAACGGCTGAAACCGAATTTTCCAGTTTGAACCTTTGTAACACGCGGCTTTGAGCTGCGCGTGTCCGTCGTGCAACGTGAAATACCAATGCCCGGAACTCGCCGCGACGAAATTGACGATTTCCGCTTCGATCCAAACCGACGCGAACGCCTTTTCAATCGCGCGTTTAACCTGCGAATTGACTTCGGAAACGCTCAGCGGTCGGCGATCCTGTTCATCGAAAAGCGATTGTAAAAGTGTTGATTTCATTTAATTTAATGCGACAGTTTTCGCGTGTTCCAGAATTATCTTGAAGCGGTTGGCGCGCGCTTCTTCAAAGATTTTTTTGACGAAAGTTTTTTCCGCCGCGCTAAAAGTATTGTCGTTTAAAAACCCGTCAACCGCGTCGTCTTTTGCGTCCGAAGTGATCGAGCCGTTTAATTTGTTGGCGGTCAAACGAATCTGCACTTTTAATCGGTGCGGCACGTTGGCGACTTTGACGTTGTTCAAATTCGTATAAATCATCAATTTGACGAAGCCGTCTTTGATGTCGTTGCGGCTCGGCATTTTGCCGCGCGCCGTGTGTTTCGCTTCGATCAAATAAACAATTTTGTTTTCGATTTTCGTTTCGTCGCAGGTGAAAAAATATCTGCCGAACAGCGCGTTGTTGATCGTGACTTTCGCTTTCGTGTCGGTCGCGAGCGCTTCTTTCGGCTGGTCGGTAACGAATTCGCGGTTCTGCGCCGACTGCGATTTGCGGCGGGAAAATTCGATAAATTTCTGCGGCGTATCGGCGAAAACGATTAATTCGTCAATCGCGCCCGCATCGTGCAGATAAGTTTTCGTGTTTTTTGAAATTTCTTTGTAAGCGGTTCTCGCTTTTTCCAAAACGAATTTGAGCTGTTTCGTTTC
This sequence comes from Acidobacteriota bacterium, assembly GCA_005790265.1. Taxonomy (GTDB): domain Bacteria; phylum Acidobacteriota; class Blastocatellia; order Pyrinomonadales; family Pyrinomonadaceae; genus SXVE01. Next base: position 24,539 of record SXVE01000459.1, read on the forward strand.
GCGCTCATTCCACTCGCGCGGCGTGCCTTCAAAGTTAAAAACTTCGGCTAAACGCGACGAAATATAATTGTTATCGAGCTTCTGTACCGTAATCTGATCGGCGCGTTTCGTGTTTTTTTCGGCTTCGGTGTAATAAGCCAGCACGATTTGCACGTCCAAAAGACTGAGCAGCGAAATCGTGTCCCACTGCAAAAAGTCGCGGTCACCGCCTAAGCCTTCGTCTTTGACGACGGGAATGATCGCGACTTTTCTGCCCGAATGGGCGAGCGTGTCGTAAACTCTTTCGTACGGATACGAACGCGTTCGCTTCGGCGAAATCCAGCGGCTGACGGCGATTTTTTCGGTGCCGTTTGACAATAAAAACGCGCCGCTCGCTTTGTTGACGTCAAAATTTTCCAGCGGCGATTCGCGCAGATTGTCGTTGACGAATTGTTTATAGTTGACGCGCGCGACATCGCCGGAAATCTCGCCGATGGGCTGGTCAAAAAAAAAATCTTCGCCGGAATATTTTACATTTTGAAAACGCGCTTTTGGCGCTGAAAACTGCGCCGAATTACCGAAAAAAAAACGCGCCGGAATATTTTCGACGGCGATTTGAGCGGCGTTTCCCGCGTTCAAATGATGTTGCGGCAAAATGTTTTCCGGTTTGGCGAGAGAAACTTTTTTGTTTGAAACGGCAACGACCGAACCGAGTTTAACAAAAGCGTTTTCGCGTTTGATGCGCACTTTCAAACGCGGCGAAGCGGTTGTTTTATCGGCGGTTTCCGGCAAATTCGAGCGAAAAGTGATCGTATACGCCGTCCGCAGTTGGACGGCGATATCGTCATAGGCTTTTTGAATTTCGCCGAGCTGCGAAATCGGGTAGTAAACGCCGCCGGAAACGCGCGCGAGCCGTTCGCCTTCGCCTTCCGCTTTTGTCGTCAAACCCATATAACGCATTCGGAGCGGATCAACCGTTTTATTAAAATCGCCCGCCGACGCGCCGATCAGCGTTGATGGAACATACAGCGGATAAATCAGCGCGCCGCTTTCCTGAATCGAACCGAGAAGGCTGTCAAACGGCAGAAACGAACGATTATCGTCGCCGTCGGTCAGCGCGACAATCGCCGTCCGCTCGCCTTTGAGCGGTCGCAGAATATCGCTCAGAGCGTAAGCGAGCGCATCATAAAGCGCCGTCGCGCCGCCTGCGTCAAACGTGTCGAGCGATGCGGAAAGTTTCGTTTTGTCAGTAGTAAAATTCGAGATTACTTCGATATCATCGCTGAAAATCACGATGGCGACCTGATCGCGCGGTTCGACCGTGTTGACGAAATTGCGCGCGGCTTTGCGAATAAAATTAACGTAATTGTCCACGCTGCCCGAAACATCGAGCAGCAGCACGAGATTAAACGGCGCGCTGGTCGGCTCGACCGATAGAATCTCGCGAATCTCGCCCGCTTCGCTGATTTCAAAATCACTCTTTGTTAAATTGGCGACGGCGCGGTTGTTTTCGTCGGTCACGCGCGCCAAAACTCTTTTAATCTCGGCGGGCGCATTCGGCGCGCTTTTTCGCTCGGTCAGCGTCGGTTCGCGTTTGGCGGGCGGCAGAGTTTTCGCGTAATCGCCGAAATATTTCGGACTCGCGCGCCGAATCGCCGCCATCAAAAGCGAATCGCCGCTGCGAATAATCGCTTTCGCCGCTTCGGTCAAAGGTCGCTCGCGCAAATCTGACGAAACTTCATTTGCCGGAACATTAAGCAAAATAATGCCGCGCGCCGTCGTAAAATTCAGCGCGACGGCTTTTGATTTTCGATCTTTAATTTTCGGTTTTTGGTTTTCGGCGTTTTGATTTTCGCCCGATTGATTGTCGGCAGTTTGTTCGGCATCAACCGAAGTTTTTTCTGTCTCTTCGTTTCTTCGTTCTTTTTTCTCCTCGTCTTCAATAATTTTCCCGCTGATAACAAACTTTCCGGCTGATTTTTCTTTGACCTTTTCAAGCTCGACATCGCTCAAAAAACGCGGGCGCGATTCAGTCCAAACGAAATCGTATTTTACGTTTTCGAGCGGAACGTCAGCCGCAATCGTTCCGGTTTCAGTGTTGATTTCGACCGATTCAAACGCGCCGGAAACTGCCGCTTCGCCGCTTTCGGTTTGAATTTTCACGCGAACTTTTTCGGGAACCGATAAAATCAAATCAACTCTTTTGCCTGCGTCGGTCGCTAAAACCTCAATGCGAATTCGGTTGTTGGAATTTTCGACTTTTATTTCCGCGTCGCTCAAATTTTTGTCGGAATCAATGTTGATCGCGACCGCCGCGTTTTCCGCTGATGCGGCACCGTTTTGATCGGTCGTATCACTCGCCGTCACGCTGACGCGACCGAAACGATTGATGATTTCGATTGATTCGCTTTTGGGCAGCGAAATTTTGCGCTGGAAAGTTTGCGCCTGAACGGTGAAGGCGATGAGAAATGCAAAAAAAACCGTTAGCGAATAACTGAACAATTTCATAATCGGTGTTTGATGAAGCGGCGCAGCGGTTCGGATGCACTTAAAGAAATTTACCGTTCGCGTTAGTTTTCTGCCGCAGTGCCGCTTTTCCTGTTCAGAAAACTTTTGCCGCCCGTCAACTTACCCGACTGCTCAAGTCGTTCGTGAACTCTTTTTTGCCAATTGGTGCGCGGCTGGTCGGCTTCTTCAAACTGCGCGAGCAAATCCTGCATTGATTCGCCGCCGACTTGTCTGGTTTTCAGGTAAAGCAGCGCGATGACAATCGAACAAAGCGGCATCAGCAAAATCTGAATCGGCATCATCAGCAAATTCGTCAAACCGTCTCTGAACACTTCCCTGAAAATCTGGCTTCCGGTTTTCGCGTCATCAGTCGCCGATTTGGCGGAACCTGTTTCGATTTTAATCGCGCCGTTGTTGATTTGGACGCTGGTCACGCTCTCTTCGGAAGATTGCTGAATTTCGCCGCGCGCAGCCATAACTTTGTCTCTTAAATCCGTGACGGATTTGGCGCTCGCTAAAACGAAAAGACTGACGGCGGCGCCGAACAGCATCGGCACGATAAACATTATGAAAACTGAGGCGACAGTAGTTTTGAGCGACCGGAGAACGAGATTCGTTGATCGTTTGAGCGCCGCAAACCCGCGCAAATTTTCCATCATCACGACCGGCGCGACAAGAACGAATAAGACCGACAAAACCGGAAATCCGAGTCCGCAAAAAAGCAGCCCGAGAAATGTCAGTCCGGTGCTTAAAAGTCCGGTTCCGATTAATCTTTTCCAACTTTTTTTGGTCGCCGCCAGCGCCATTTTTACATTTAACGGGCGAAGCGGAACGGCGAGAAACTGAATAACCAGCCAAGTTGTTGTTCCGGTAATCAGCTGCCCGCAGAAAATGCTGGTGAAAGTAACCGGAAAAACCATTATCGCATTGAGCGCGGAAATGCCGATTCCGCTGATGTAACCAGCGGCGTAAAATCCGTCAATCAAAAGTTTGACGAACGTAACGATTATTGACGGCAGAAAAATCAGCAGCGTCAAACCGAGAAATTTCGGCAACTGTTCGCTGTAAATCGTCAGCGAGCGGCGCAAAAGCGCGCCGATGCCTTCAGATTGCGCGCGCATTTCGGAAGCAAACGCCTGCGCCGTCGGCGGACGGTCTGCGATTGATTTCGACAGCGCCGAATTGATCACGTCTTTTACCTTTTTCCTGACTTTTTTTACTTCGAGCGGCGGCGCGGCAAGGTTTTTGTGCGCTTCCATCACTTTCAAATAATCGCCGCTGAACGGCGTTTTGCCCGAAAGCATTTGGTAGGCGATGACGCCGAGACTGTAAATATCCGAATGATGCGTCAGCCGCTCGCCGCGGCACTGTTCCGGCGACATATAAAGCGGCGTACCCAAAACCGCGCCGACTCTGGTCAATTCTTTGGTCGTGAGCAAACTCGGCGAAGTTTCGGCGGCAAATTTTTTCGGCAAATTATCAGTTTGAATTTGCGCGGAAATGATTTTCGTTCCCGCTTCTTTTTGGTCGGCAATCAGCGTTGCGTTGTCGGCGAAAACGGCTGTTTTATTTTCCGCTTCGTCGCCGGAAAGCGGTTCGAGCGTTTGCACGAGCGTTCCGGCTTCGGAAAGAATCGTTTTCGACTCAACGATTTGCGCCATCGTTTTCGACTCGCCGAATTCGGTCAAGTGTCGAAAATCAGTCGAAGTTTCATTGCGCGGCGCATCGGCGATTGTGCTGCGCGCCGCTGAATTCCGCGGCGCGGCAATAAAGTGTTCGCCCGAAGTATTTTCTGCTGCCGCCGCATTTTCCGCCGATTCCAGAATTTCTTCCTCAAGTTTGGCGATTCCGAAATCGAGCACCTTAACCGTGTAATTGCCGCGCTGATTCGGTTCGAGCCAAATGTTGTCCGGCTTCAAATCGCGGTGAATAATTCCCTGCTGATGCGCTTCGTGAACCGCCGAACAAACCTGTTCGATAATATCGAGCGTCCAGGCGAGCGGCAGTTTCTGTTCTTCTTCGAGAATTTCGCCGAGCGTGCAGCCGTCGAGATATTCCATCGCGAGATAAGCGACTTTGCCGTCCTTGGTTTCGGCAAAACCGAAGTCTGTGACGTTGACCACATTCGGATGGCGAAGACGACCGGCAGCGCGCGCCTCGCGGCGAAAACGCTCGACAAACTCGGCTCGTTCCATAAATTGCGGCGCGATTATCTTTACCGCGACCGGACGTTCCGTGCCGATGTGCGTGGCAAGATAAACCGTTCCCATTCCGCCGCGTCCGAGTTCGCGTTCAATTTTATATTTATCGTCGAGCGTCGCTCCGATCAGATTAACGAAATTCATATTTTCTTTTTCGCAAAACGATTGCCGTAAAAATATTTTACGCTTCAGGCAATCGTATTGTTTTGCGAAATCTTGTTAATGCAGTATGAACCAAAAAGCGATTTTACACGAAAAGCCGTTCAAATCCGAATTTTCGTCAGGCTTTCACCTTAAAGCAAATTAGGTTTCCCCATTTGCGCTGCCTCAAATTTAGTTTCTACCAAAATTATAATCATTAGTATAATTTTTGATCGAGCTAAATTCGGACGAATTCAAATTTTAATAACGACTTTCAGTTTTAAACTGTCAGCGATGTTTTTAATTAAAGCCGCATCGCCGTTTAGGGTAAGTTTTTTATTTTTAAAAGACTTGCACTCGGCTGTTTTTTCCTTTAACTTCAATACTTAATTTCACAATGAAAAATTTATTTGTTTCATTCGTGAAACAAGATTTCACAAACGCTCTTTTTTGTGCTAAACTGTTTTCAGTTTGCAGGACGTAAACCAAAAAGGAGTTAATAAAAATGGCTGGAGAAGCAGTAAAAATGGCAACAGAAGGAAAAAGCAAAGCGATTGAAACCGCGCTGTTAGATATTCACAAAAAATTCGGCAAAGGCTCGATTATGCGTCTCGGGGAACGCCCGCAAGAGGAAATAGGCGCAATTTCGACCAATTGCATTAGTCTCGATGCGGCAATCGGCGTCGGCGGAATGCCGCGCGGACGCATCATCGAAATTTACGGACCGGAAAGTTCGGGTAAAACAACGCTCGCGCTGCAAGTCGTTGCGCAGGCGCAAGCTCTCGGCGGCGTGGCGGCATATATTGACGCCGAACACGCGATGGATCCCGATTATGCGGAAAAGCTCGGCGTTAACATTGACGATCTGCTGATTTCGCAGCCGGATTCGGGCGAACAGGCGCTCGACATCGCCGAAACGCTCGTTCGTTCGGCGAGCATTGATGTCATCGTCGTTGACTCGGTCGCGGCGCTCGTTCCGCGCGCGGAAATTGACGGCGATATGGGCGATTCGCACATGGGTTTGCAGGCGCGTCTGATGTCGCAGGCTCTGCGCAAATTGACGAGTTCGATTTCGAGCACGAACACCTGTTTTATTTTCATCAACCAGCTGCGCGATAAAATCGGCGTGATGTTCGGTTCGCCGGAAACGACAACGGGCGGAAAAGCTTTGAAATTTTACGCTTCGGTGAGAATGGATATTCGGCGTATCGGCGCAATCAAAGAAGGCGACAAAATCGTCGGCAATCGCACGAAAGTAAAATTCGTCAAAAATAAAGTCGCGCCGCCGTTCCGCGAATGCGAATTCGACATCATGTACGGCGAAGGCATTTCAAAAGAAGGCGATTTGATTG
>SXVE01000460.1 GCA_005790265.1 Acidobacteriota bacterium
CATTTTGTCGCAGGTTTGGGGACGACCGGAACATTCATCGGCACGACGCGCCGTTTGAAGGAATTTAACCAAAATTTACAAGCGATTTCAGTTCAGCCCGATTCGCCGCTGCACGGTTTGGAAGGAATGAAACATCTGGCGACGGCAATCGTGCCGGGAATTTACGATGCGCGGCTCGCCGACGAAAATGTCACGGTCGAAACCGAAGACGCGCAAAAGATGACGCGCCGATTGGCGAAAGAAGAAGGCTTATTCGTCGGTGTCAGTTCCGGCGCAAACGTCTTTGCCGCCGTTCGTTTGGCAGAAACATTAAAAGAATCGGCGATCATCGTCACAATCTTGTGCGACGGCGGCGGAAAATATCTGGGCGAAGATTTTTGGGACGAAGCATAGTAATCAATCAAAATTTTGCATCAATGTAACATAGCGGACAGTAAAGCAATATCAGGCGCGTTAAAGTATTCAAATGAACCGAAAAGGGAGAAAAATTACAATGAATATTTTTGACTGGTCTAAAATTGCAAGAATTAGTATGTTAGTCATCGCTTTGACTGTTTTGAGCGGCGCATCCGTCTCCGCACAAAACGCCAACACCCGCACCGAGACAACCAGAGTTGAGCGTGATGACGATACGGATTGGGGCTGGATCGGTCTGCTCGGATTACTCGGTTTAGCCGGATTGCTGCCGCGCAAACGAGCCGTCGAGGTGCATGACAACAATCGAACGAACAGCGTTCGTTAACAATAAGTAACTGGCTGTTTAATCGAACCTCATAGTTAGAAAGTTTTACAATAACCCGCGAATAGTTTTCTTGAAAGAGAAAGATTCGCGGGTTTTTGCGTCTGGAATTTCCGCTTTGCGCTTCGTCACAGCTCGCCGCCGAAATTCAATAAACGTAAAAGCGAGACGGTTGAGTTAGCATTTTACCTGCGCGCTACACCGAGAACTTTCTCAATCATTATGCCGAAATAAAATAATTGTGAAATTCATCAGACTTGACACATTCTGCGTCCAGCTTGTAAATTGCACATTAGTTCTTTTCGTGAAAAATGCTTTTGAATTTTTGAAAAGCGTAACAAAAGTGGCGATTTAAGGTAACTTGCTCCACTTCAAAAAAACTGCTAAACGCCGCTGAGGAGAATTTAAAAAAGTTTCCGCGCTGCAAAGTTTAGCGCGGGGACTTTTTTGTTTTTGAGAATCTTTTTTTGTCGATTACAGTAAATTCATAATTCGGAAAAGCTGATGACTGAAAAGTTGCTAACGAATTTGAAAAATAATAATTTTTTAATTTGTTCTCAAGGAATGATAGATAAAATTTTTATGAGTTTCATACAAACATTCGGCGAACGATTGACCAAAATATCGTTGACGGCGCTACTGTTGATTTTGCCGTCTCTAATCAATGCTCAGACGGCGAATCCGCAGAAAACGCCTTTGCCGTCGCCGTTTTCGCTGAAAAGAGAGGAAGCGAAAGCGGGAAATTTTCTGGCGCGTTATGCGGAATTGGTACGGCTTGAAAATGAATACTTGGCTTCAAAACAGCAGAGCAACGCTTACTTGCAGGCGCGCGCTTATGCAGCGGCATTTATCGGCGATGTGCGCGAAGCGAATTTAATGATTGATAAAGCGGACGGCATCAGAAAGGGAAGCGCCAAACCGCTGGAAAACTCGCCGCTCGCCGCTTTGAAAGCCGTTGACGCTGAAGAATTTCTGCTCAAAGCTGCCGATAAAAACCGCGTGCTGATGATTAACGACGGTCATCATCAGCCGCAAACGCGCGTGTTGACAACCAGGCTTTTGCGCGGGTTATACGCGAAGGGATTTCGTTATCTGGCGATGGAAACGCTCAATGTTTCAGCCGGAGACGCGGCGCAGCGCAAATATCCGGTGTTTTCCGACGGCTATTACACGGTCGAATCGGTGTTCGGCGATCTGGCGCGGCAGGCTCTGGAAATCGGTTATAAACTCGTTCCGTACGAATCCGAAGGCAAAGCGCTCGAAGGCGAAACGTGGATTCAGCGCTCTAATCGCCGCGAAATCGAGCAGGCACGAAATTTAAAAGAACGCATTTTCGACAAAGACCCGAATGCAAAACTGCTCGTTTTCGCCGGTGTCAGTCACATCAGCGAAAAACCGCAGAATGTTGACGAAGATCAGCCGTGGACTTTTATGGCGATTCGTTTCAAGGAAATGACGGGCATTGATCCGTTTACGGCGGATAATCAAGAGATGCTTTCGCACAGCGAACCGGACGCCGAACCGGTCGTTTACCGCGATGCCGTGCGGCGCGGCTGGGTTTCAAATCGCGCGGTGATTTTCGCCGACGACACAGGAAAAGCGTGGACGCAAGGCGCGGAGGGAATGAACGTGGACGCGCAGATTTTTCTGCCGCCAACCAAATTTGTTAACGGTCGTCCCGATTGGCTGGCGCGCGATCTGAATCGTCGAGCATTGCCGATTCCGCCGCAACTGGTTTCCGGCGCAGACGGTTTGAGACTCGTGCAGGCGTTTTTTGAAAACGAACCGGACGACGCCGTTCCCGCCGACCAAATTTTGATTCGCCCTGAACAGCCGGTTCCCGCGCTGATGCTGCCGCGCCGCGGCAAAGGAAAATTCCGTCTGCGCGTACTGGATGAAACAGGCAAAATCGTCGGCGCGATGAAAATAAAGTTATAATTCGGAGATAATTTCTTATGAGCGAAATTTCGTTGGAAACCAAGCTCGTCCACGCGGGCGAGCGGAAAAAACAGCCGATTGGGCAGCCGGTGGCGACGCCGCTGTATGCGACGGCGACTTACACTTACGATTCGATGGCGAAAATGAACGAGGTTTTCGCGGGCGAAGGCGGCGATTACGTTTACTCGCGCTACGGCAATCCGACGGTCGCGGCGCTCGAAGATGCGCTTCGCACGATTGAAAACGGAACGGTTGCGGTCGCGTATGCGTCCGGGATGGCGGCGATTCACGCGGCGCTGTTCGCGTGCGAATTGTCGAACGGTTCAATC
>SXVE01000058.1 GCA_005790265.1 Acidobacteriota bacterium
CCGGCGCGCTCGATACGAAAACGAGTTACGAAATTATGGCGCTGTTTGAAAAACTGCACGAAGAAGGCAACACGATTATTCTCGTCACGCACGAACCCGACATCGCCGAACGAGCGCACCGCGTCATCACGATTCGCGACGGTGAAATCGAAAAAGACGAAAAAATCAGGTAATTCACTAAACAAATAGTGCTTGGGAAAAAAGACGAAACATCGGTTTTGTCTTTTTTTTGGTTACCGAAGAATTTGTCGCTCGTTAAATTTAATTTTATAAAAATGCGCTAAATCGCCGCCGATAAACCTTTTTGCAATACTGGCGTATAATACAAACGAAAAGTTTTTTACTTCGGACTGTTTAACCCAAATGAATTTAACCGATACTTTGTTACTAGCATTATCCGCGATTTGGGCGCACAAACTGCGCTCTTTTTTAACGCTTCTCGGAATGATTATCGGCGTCACGGCATTTATGGTGATTTTGTCGCTGCTTCAGGGTTTCAGCGCTTATGTGGACGAAAAAATCGCCGGTATCGGTTCTAATTCCTTTACCATTCGACGTTTTAACTTTGATGATTTCAAAGACACCGATTCGATTGCGGCGGCACAGCGGCGCAATAAGGAACTGACGTTTGATGAGCTGGATTTTATCCGCGAAAGAGCGCAGACGATTGACAAAATCGGCGCGAAAGCCGGCGGCGGAACACGCGAAGTCAAACGCGGCAGCGAATCGCTGCGCGACGTCGGCATTTCCGGCGCCGAACCGGTGATTGCCGAAATCGAAAAACTCGATATTGCGCAGGGTCGTTATTTTACCGAAGTCGAAAACAGCAATTCGATGCGCGTCGCTTATGTTGGAATGGATGTCGCGACCAAACTTTTTCCGCAGGGCGATGCGCTCGGCGGCGAGTTAACGATTTCCGGCATTCCGTATCGCATTATCGGAATTCAGACTGCCAAAGGAACCGTTTTCGGTCAGCCGCAAGACGTTTTCGTTCAGCTTCCGATCAAAACATACGGCGCGAATTTCGGCGGACTCCGCAATCAGCGCGCGCCTTATTTTGAAGCGACATCAAAATCGCCCGCGCTTTTTCAGGACGCGGTCGAGGAAGCGCGCACGCTGATGCGCATCAAGCGGAAACTTTCGTCCGGCGAAAAAGACAATTTCGGCATTCTGACGCCGGACGCCATCGCTAATTTGATCGGCAATATCACCAAACCGGTCGTGATCGTTTTGCTGGTCGTTCCCGGCATCGCGCTGCTGGTCGGTTCGATTGTCATTATGAATATAATGCTCGTCGCCGTCACCGAACGAACGAAAGAAATCGGCATCAGAAAAGCGCTCGGCGCGAAACAGGCGGATATTCTCAAACAGTTTCTTTTTGAAGCCGGAACTTTGGCGACGATTGGCGGCATTGTCGGTTTGATTGTCGCGAAACTGATCGGTTATGTCGTCAGCGCGTTGCTGATTCAAACGATTATTCCGATTTGGGCGGCGCTGCTCGCCATCGGCATCTGCGCGCTCGTCGGAATTTGCGCCGGTTTATATCCGGCGTGGAAAGCCGCGCGCCTCGATCCGATTGAAGCGCTGCGGGCTGATTAAAAGTGTAAGATTTTGAATTTATGGCTTTACTTGGCAATACGTTTATCGAAAATTTCCGAATGGCTTTCGGCACGCTGCGGGCGAATAAACTGCGTTCTTTTCTGACGATTTTCGGCGTGATTATCGGCGTGATTACCGTGATGCTGATTTCTTCGATCATCAGCGGAATCAACGTCGCCGTCGAACGAGAAGTCGAGCAGTTCGGCACGCGCTCGATTTTTCTTTATAAAACCGACATCGGCATTCGCACTTCAAACCCGACGCGCGAAGAACGAATGCGTAAACCGCTGACGATTGAAGACGCCGACGCGATCAGAAATCTGCCCTCGATAGAAGTTTCCATTCCGTTTCTCGATATTTCCAACAACTTTTTCGGTCAGAAAATTCTCGTCACCGGGAAAAACGGCAAAACTTCCTCGGCGATTCAGTTGTCGGGAACACTGCCCGACATTGAAAGATCAACGACCGAAACGTTGATTGAAGGTCGCTGGTTTACCCAGAACGAAAGCGACAATAAAGCCGACGTTTGTTTGATCGGTTCGTCGGTCGTCGAAAATTACTTTCCGTACAGTTCGCCAATCGGTCAAACGCTGGAAATCGGCGGCAGAGAATTTCGCGTGATCGGCACGCTCGAAAAAAAAGAACAACTGTTCGGCGGCGGCGGCGGCAATAATGACCAGAGCAACACGGTTTATATGCCAATCGGTTCGGCATTGCGGCTCAAACCTTACGCCGACGATTTATTCATTCTAGCCGTCGCGCGCGAAAAAATGCTCGAAAAAGCCAAAGATGACGTGCAGGATTTATTGAGAATTCGCCGCCAGGTAAAATTCGGACAGCCGAACAATTTTTCGATGTCCACCGCCGCCAGTATCATCGAACAATTTCAATCAATCACGGCGGGCGTGGCGTTTGCGATGGTCGGAATATCTTCAATCGGTTTAATGATCGGCGGCATCGGCGTAATGAATATTATGCTCGTCTCGGTTACCGAGCGAACCAAGGAAATCGGCATCCGCAAAGCCATCGGCGCGACAAAAGGCTCGATCGTTTTGCAATTTTTATTAGAAGCGATGACCCTGACATTTTTCGGCGGCATCATCGGCGTGACTCTCGCCGTCGGCATCAGTAATCTCGTAATGCTTCTGATTCCCAGCCTTCCGGCTTCAATACCGCTGTGGGCGGTCATCTTAGGCTTGACCGTTTCCGTCGGCGTCGGTTTAATATTCGGCGTGTTGCCCGCCAGAAAAGCCGCCAAACTCGACCCGATCGAGTGTTTGCGCTACGAATAGAAAAGCGAATTTACGCTATCAAGCGAGATTTGAATGAAATTTGCCGGGTTTATCCGGCATTTTTTCGTTTTTTCTAACGCTTTCGGTTAATTTTTGCTTTCATCCGCGCATTCGCGTAAAAACAATAATGGACAATGAGCATTCTCATCGAAAAAAGCGGTCTTCTTTCCACCGTTCAGGATTTGGGCAGAAGCGATTACCGGCGATTTGGAATTAACCCGAACGGCGTGATGGATACGCGCGCGTCACGTTTAATCAATGTTCTGCTCGGCGACAACGAGACGGAAGCGGTTTTGGAAATGCATTTTCCCGCGCCGCGCCTTTTATTTGAAGAACCGGCGGTCATCGCGCTCGGCGGCGCAAAGTTCGGCGCGAAAATAAACGATAAGTCAGCAGAAAACTGGCGTCCTTATTTTATCGATAAAAATCAAATTTTAGATTTCACGGAAAAGATTTCCGGCAATCGGGCATATCTCGCTGTCAAAGGCGGTTTTAATATTGAAAAATGGCTCGAAAGCGCCGCGACGAATCTGGTCGCCGAAATCGGCGGTTTCGACGGCAGAAGTTTGCGAAAAAACGACCGGCTTTTTTTTAATTCAAAATCGAAAATTCAAATTTCAAAATTTCCGTATAGAATTTCAAAGAGCTTGATTGCGCGCTACAGTTCGTTCCCGACCGTTCGCGTC
>SXVE01000461.1 GCA_005790265.1 Acidobacteriota bacterium
AAAAAAATCGCCAATGATCGAAACAAAATGGTCGTCGCACGAAAAAAGTCGCCGCTGATTCATTTGAAATCCCCAATGATCGGTTTTAAATCGCCGCTGATCGAAATAAAATGCCCGTTGAACGACATGAAATGCCCGCCGCACGATTTTATTCGCCGCCGAAACGCTTTTAAATAATCATTAAATAAACTGAAATTCGTTTTGATCGGATAGGAATGCTCGAAAATCTGAGGCATGCGCTCGCTGCGTAAAAACTGAACGAGGCTGTTTCACAATCAATGGGAGTTTCAGTGAAAAACATATCGAGAAAATAAAAAATTATAAACGCCGCTGTGCGCGGTTCGGTGCTTGAGCGAAAAGAGATTACCACCGATTAAAATAAAATACAATAATTTTTCTGACGCCTTCGCGCTGCGCCGCAAAATGCAGATATTAAGCGAAATAACAGAGATCCTTATCAAATAAATGCCGACAATAAAAATTATTTAATTTGACAATGTTTTGACTGTGCACAACTTTTTTGATTGAGAGCATAGCCGATGGCACAATTAGTTTCCGTAATTTTTTCTCATTGAGTTTTAATTGCAACAAGCCCGCCTGCAAACAACTGCAACGTGCGAAAACTAACAATATGAAATCGGTAAACTGCTCAAAACAAACGATTGCTTTTAATTTTCCGAATGCGTTAAATTAACTTTGAAAAATATAAAGTTAATGAGCGAAGAACAGCGGAAGAAATGGGAAAGAACGAGAGCGAAAGGCTTTAATCGCTACATTATTTGGTTCGGATTGGTTTATCCGATCCTGATAACGTTATTTCTTTTCATCGGTTCGCATGTTTACGACGAAAAAATAAATACCAGAGGGCTTTTTATCAGATTTATCCTCCTGCTCATCGTCGGATTCGCTTTCGGTGTCTGGTCATACGAAAGAAATGAGCGTTTGTATCTGAAATCATCGAATAAAAACGAGTAAGTTCACATTTTTATTTGATCGGCGCGCGGCACAATACGTGCTGATTCACGCAGTTGCCGGAAAAACTGTTCTGCTCGGCGAATGCGATAACCGTAGCAAGTTTGCCGACGATATTAAACGCGCACCGTTTGTTACCAATGTTAATTAATGCGTCTTTGCTAATCATCTTTAGCGCCGACTTGAAAATTTTATAGATTTATTTACGCATTTCTGATAGATTAATCGGCACATCGGATTCTTACTTTGCCGCAATTTAGAACGTTTATTTCGATTAACCGATCTTTGAGGAGAAAATTATGAAGCTCACATTAGCCTTCGTTCTGGTTTTGTTCAGTGTTTCGCTCGGCGCGGCGCAAAAAAAAGCAAGCGCCGTTAAAAAGAACGTCGTTTCGCCGGTTGTTCTCAAAAAACAGATTTTCGTTGACCGGCTCGACGCGGAAGCGAAAAATCTCGCGCTGCCTGCTGTGCGCATTTTCGTCCGCGCGCGGCTCGCCGAATGGCTCTGGCGAAACGGGAAAGACGAAACCGGACGCGCCGAATCGCTTGCGGTCAGCGCCGTCGAAGAACTTTACGAAAAGAAAAGCGAAATAGCCGAAGCGTCTTATCTCAGCCGCATTCTTTTTTCGGCTTTCGACAAAAACGCCGGTGGAACGGCAGCAAAACTGCGCGCTAAGTACAATGTTAAAACCGAAGATTTGTTCGGCGCGTTTCCTCCGCTGAATGAAAAGGGCAGTGATCGGGCTTTTGCCGCAAATATCAAAAACAATCTTGCCGCCGAAAAGGATTTTGCCGTTACTTCGATGAAAATCTCGCATTTGCAGCGGCAAAATTCGCCGGAAGCGGCGGCTCTTTTGGCGGAAATCATCAATCTGCACGAAACAGAGAAAAATGTTTTGTCGCCGCAGTCGCTTTTGTGGATTTCGCGCAATATGACTGACGCGTCGGTGCCGCAAAATTTGAAAATCAATTTTTATCGAATCGCTTTGAGCGCGGCGCGCGGTGCTTTGGAAATCGGAAATCCCGGCAGCATCCAATTTACCGCGTCAATGTTTAATGAAATTATGCCGGATATGACGGCGAACGCGCCTGAAACGGCAGCCGAAGGCAATGCGCTGCAAATTGCGCTGCTCGGGAAAACTTCGCAGCGCGTCAGAGATTCGTATGAAAGCGATGAACGAATAAGAACGAGCGCCGACAAACTCGAAGCGACGATTGCGGAAGCCGAAAAAGCGAGCGACGGCATATTGAAACATAATTTTTACACAAAGGCTGCAAATCTGGCGACTAAAGAAGGAAAATTTCAACTCGCTGTTGATTTGATCGAAAAGAAATCTGAAGCGAGAGCAAATATTCCCAATTTGCCAATCGAAAATGTTTCGTCGAGCCGCGATTTAGAAATCATGCAGGTCGTATTTGAGGCTTTGAAAAAAGATGATGTGGAATCCGCCGTTTACGCAGCGGGAAAAATAAAAAATGATGTGAAAAAAGCGGAAGCAATGAGCGATGTGGCGCTTAACTTCCACAAAAGAAAAGATACGACCGCGGCGCGCGACTATTACGAAAAGGCTTTAAACCACATTACCGTCGCCGACAACGATAAACATAAGCTCACAGCGCTTTTTTATCTCGTTTCTCTCGCCGCCGTAATCGATGAAAGCAGTCTTTCCGAAGTCGTTTCGATGGCGGTCAGAGCCATCAACCAACTGCCGACGCTTGGCGCGGAAGACAAACCCGGAACCGCCAAATACAAAGATTATGCAGCGACGATGATATTAGCCGATCTGCGATTATTCTCCGCTTTGTCGAATCTGATGAGAAAAAACAAAGCCGCCGCCCTTGATTTCGCCGACCGCATTAACCGCAAGGAACTAAAAATAGTCGCCGAAATGGTCACCGGCATCAATATGATTGAAAGCGAAAGCAAAATGGCGTCGGCAAAACGAATTACTGACCGACGGATTTCCGCTGATTCTCGATATGATCGAAAATAATCTGCGCAGTTTTTGCTCCGACGAACGGAGATAGTTGTTCGACCGAGGCTTGCGCGACTTTTTCGAGTGAGCCGAAGTTGCGCAGCAGTTTCATTTTGCGTTTTTCGGCGACGCCGGGAATTGCGGTGAGTTCCGAGGTGAAATCGCGTTTTTCGCGGCGCTTGCGGTGAAATTCGACGGCGGTTTTGTGCGTTTCATCGCGGATTTGCTGGACGAGTCGGAAAGTCGGGTTGCCGTTTTCAAAGAAAACCGGGCGATCTTCGTCGCCGAATTTGAGCAGATGCGAGATTTGGTTGTGATGTTTCGGCGGTTTGACCAAGCCAACAATCGGAATCGCTTCTAAATCCAAAGATGCGAGCGCGGCAGCGGCGGCGCTGATTTGTCCTTTGCCGCCGTCAATAAAAATTAACTGCGGGAGCGGTTTTTCTTCGGCTAATTGGCGTTTGTAACGGCGAAAAACGGCTTCGTTCATCGAGGCGAAATCGTTCGCGCCTTCGACGGTTTTGATGATAAAGCGCCGGTATTCGGCACGGTTCGGCTTGCCGTTTTCAAAACAGACGATGCCCGCGACGTTATC
>SXVE01000462.1 GCA_005790265.1 Acidobacteriota bacterium
CGAGTAACAATCGCGCGATTTTGATTAGACTTCGGACGCAAAGCCGGAATAAGTGTTTCGCAACCGCGTAAACAATGCTGCCGAACGAATCAAAAATATAAAATTATGAGCGGCTGGTTGGGAATGTTTTTAGTATCGGGCGGTTTAGTTGCTTTCACGAAAGCGCTTGCGATGCTGTATCAAATGCTCGTTTTTTATCGTCGTTCCGAGTTAGTAAATGGCAAAATAATCGGTGCCGAATTCGTCAAAAACAGCAGTGGGCGAAGCGGATACGCGGCGGTTATCGAATATACCGTCAAAGATAAAACGCAGAGAAACACTCGGCAGCGCATGAGAGCGGCGCAGTTGAAAAACGAATCAGGACATCGTATCGGCGCGGAAATCGGCGTGCGCTATGCTATGCAAAATCCGCAATTTGCCCGCGTCAATTCATTTGCCGAAATCTGGCTCGAACCGCTCGCCGGAATCACGCTCGGATTGGCATTGATAACGGTGGGACTGGCTTTTCTCGACAAACTTTGAAGAAGTAATTTTCAGAAAATGTTAAATAATTCAGCACAAACGGTGTTTGCCGACATTAATCTGGCGCGCCGACTCGAACGAACCGAAGCGCGTAGCAACGCGAGTTTTGTCGAAGCGCGGGCGCGAATGTTTCCGGCGAGCGGCGCGCAATGGATCGAAGCGGGCGGCGCGTACGCGATGTTTGACGGCACGCAATCGCCGCTGACGCAAACTTTCGGACTCGGAGTTTTTGAGGAAACGACCGACGCGCATTTGGACGAAATCGAAGCGTTTTTCGGGCAGCGCGGCGCGGCAGTTAATCACGAAATTTCGCCGCTCGCCGGTATTTCGCTGCTTAAAAAGCTGCACGAGCGCGGTTATCAGCCGATTGAGCTGTCGAGCGTGATGTTTCAGGAAATCGGCGCGGGCGTCATCAATCGAGCGGACGTTTCAAGAAAAATCAGTACGCGCATTATCAAACCCGGCGAAGAAAAACTGTGGGCGCGCACGTCCGCCGCAGGTTGGGCGGCGGAAAACGAAGGACTCGTCGAATTTTTATTGGAATTCGGTCAGATCAGCGCGGCGTGCGCGGGCGGTTACGCTTTTCTCGCGGAAAAGGACGAACAGCCGATTTGCGCCGGAATGCTTTTTATTGACGAAGACGTCGCGCTGCTCGCGGGCGCCAGCACCGTTCCCGATTATCGAAGACAAGGCGCGCAAACGGCTTTACTTGCCGCGCGGCTGGAATTTGCCGCCGCGCAAGGCTGCCGACTGGCGATGATGGGCGCTTCGCCCGGCAGTCAATCGCAGAAAAATGCCGAAAGAAACGGTTTTCGCATCGCTTACACGCGCACGAAATGGATTCTCAAAAGTTAAGCGACAGATTTGAGCGGAAAAAAGTGCCAATCGCCGATGTTTCGTTAAAATTCGGCGCAAAATATCAAGCGTTAAAACCGCCGACCGACGCGCCGGGCTGCAAAAGCTGTTCGGCGCGTTCGATTTTTTCCGACGTGCCGAGCAAAATCAGAATATCGTCTTCGAGCAGTTTGTAATTCGCTCCCGGATTAACTTTTGTTTCGCCGCGACGGACAACGGCGATCAAAGTCGCGCCGGTTTGCCCGCGCAAATTGAGTTCGCCCAGATTTTTACCGATCACCGGCGAATCGGCGCTCAATTTGATCGTTTCGGTCGCCGCCGCGTGCAGCGCCGCGTTGAGATTCGGTATTTTCAACTGCGCGAGCGAAGGCGAACGAAGCATTTCGTAACCCTGACGGCGAATTTCCTCAATTTGTCCTTCGATTACCTGACGCGCGACGCCGTATTTCTGCAAAACGCGCGAGAAAATCTCGATGCTCGTTTCAAATTCTTCGGGAATCACTTCGTCGGCGCCGAGTTCGAGCAATTCGGTAATCTCCGAAATGTATCGCGTGCGCACGACGATGTAAATTTTCTCGTTCATCTCGCGCGCCTGCCGCACGGTGCGCCGCGCGCTTTGCGGATCGCTCATCGCCAGAACGAGCGCCGAGGCGTCGGCGATATGCGCGTGATGCAGCACTTCGCGTCGCGTCGCGTCGCCGTAATTGATTTTTTCGCCTTTTTCTTTCGCCTGCCGAACGGTTTCGGCGTTCAAATCGAGAATCGTGTAAGGAACCAAAACGGCGCGCAGCACGCGCGCCAAATTGCGACCGTTTAAGCCGTAACCGACGATGATCACGTGATTGTTCAAACCGCCGCTCGATGTCAGATGAATGTCTTCGCTTTCGTCCATCAAAGCCGGATCGTCGCGTTTGTCGCGAAAAATTTTCTGCGCGAAATCGCCGAAACCGGGCGCGGCGGAAATCATCAGCGGCGTCGCGATCATTGAAATAATCGAAGCGGCGAGAAACGTTTGATAATCGGTGTCGGGCAGCAAATTCACCGATTTTCCCGCTTTCGCCAGCACGAATGAGAATTCGCCGATCTGCGCCAAACCCAAAGCGGTCGTCGCCGCGACGCGCTGCGGAACTCCGAGCAGTTGAATGACCGACCAGACGATCAAGGCTTTGCCGACCGTGAGAAAAACGACCCAGAGCAAAACAGTCGAAAGATTTTCAAGCAGCGCGCCGACTGATAAAAGCAAACCGATGGAAACGAAAAATATGCTGTTGAAAACGTCGCGAAACGGCAGAATGTCCGCCGTTACCTGATGATTGTAATCGGATTCGGACAAAACCATTCCCGCAATAAACGCGCCGAGCGCGAGCGACAAACCGAATTGCGATGTGACGAATGAAATGCCCAGAAACAGCAGAACGACCGTCAAAATCAACACTTCCGGACTGCGCAGCTTGCCGATTTGCGTCAGAATGATCGGCACGAAAAACCACGCGGCGAGCACGATGCCGGCGAGCGCAAGCAGCGAACCGCCGAGCTTGAAAACAATCGCGCCGACGTTCGCCGCGTCTCGCCCGCCCAAAACCGGAACCATCAGCATCATTAAAACGATGCTGATATCCTGAAAAAGAAGAATGCCGACGCCCGCGCGTCCGTGCGGCGCGTCGGTTTCATTGCGTTCGGCGTAACTTTTCAGCACAATCGCCGTGCTCGACAGCGCGACGAGAAATCCGAAAAACACGGCTTGATTGAGCGGACGACCGAAGATTACCGCAACTATCGCAGTCGCCGCGACGGTCAAAGCGACCTGCAAACCGCCGCCAATCAAGACGAGCCGCTTCATTTCGCGCAGACGGCGCAGCGAAAACTCCAAACCGATGGTAAACAGCAGTAGCATTACGCCGATTTCCGACAATATTTCGATGGCTTCGAGGTCTTTAATCAAACCGAGCGCGTAAGGTCCGATGAGAATTCCGGTCAGCATCAAACCGACGAGCAAAGGCAGTCTGAGTTGCAGACAGGCAAAAGCAACCGGCACGGAAACGAGCAGAATAATCAATAAATCGGCGAACAAAGGCGGCGTGTGCATTAAAACTTCTCCCAATTCTTTAAACGAACAGAACGGTTCGAGCCAACTGTTTACGAGCCAGACCGAACGTTTTCAAATATCAATTTCGACCGAATAAAATTTAGGAAAAAGGCGGCGCGCGGCTGCCGATTGAATTTGTCAAAAGTCGCGCTTTGACGTTTTGATAACGAAACGGC
>SXVE01000463.1 GCA_005790265.1 Acidobacteriota bacterium
GGAAACCGACAAAGCGGCGCTGGCGGCGGACGGCAATACGGAAATGTGGCTTTATTTGGTTCCGGCGGCTCCGGCGGCGGATTTAGCTTCGGGCGCGGAACTGCCTTTGACTGAGTTGAGTTTGGGAAGTTTTACGCGCGTCACAAATACACCGGCGAGCCGCGCGGCAGTGGCGGCGACGACAACGACCGGCGCTTTTATTTCCGACGACAATCACGACGCTTCGATCAATGATGACGGAACTGTGATCGCTTTTTCTTCGACGCGCAATCTGGCAGCGAATAATGCCGACGGAAACGACGAGATTTTTACCTACGTTCGTTCGCTCAGTAAACTTTCGCAAATCACGACGACCGCGCGCGGCGCAGTTGCCAAACCGGTTTACAGCGTTTCGCCGACCATTTCCGGCGCGGGCGACCGCGTGGCGTTTTCGAGCACGGCAAATCTGCCGACGACAACGGCGGCGGGCGGCAACAACGCCGACTTAAACGAAGAAGTTTTCTACGCCAACATCGGAACGACGGGAGAATCAACCGGCATCGTTCAGGTAACGGCAACGACGCAGACCAACGCGGGCGATTTAATCAATATCTGGAATTTCGGCAGAAGAATGAGCCGCGACCGGCGTTATATCGCGTTCGATTCGTACGCCGATTTAGCCAATGAAAATGCGGGCGCGAATCAGACATCGTTTGCGCTTTACGTTTTCGACACAACGACCGCGACGTTTCGCCGCGTCGGACCGCGCAGCGATGCTGATTCGGCGGCGACCGGCGGCGATCTCAATCATTACCCGACTTTTACATCGAGCACGGGCACGACCGTTGACACTTTGATTTTCTCAACGCGTTTGAATATCAACTCCGCCGGACTCGTTCCCGCAACGGCTTCTGAAGGTTTGAATTCGCTCGCATCGCGTCCGGTGCAAATCTATTCTTATTCGCTGACTGCCGCGACCGCGACATTCAGAAAACTGACGCAATTCCCGACGCCGACGGCTTTTCTCGCCTCGACGCAGGCGATTCCGAGCAATGACGTTCGAAGATTTGCTTTCAATTTGGCGCTGACCGAAATCGGTACCGGAAATGCTGATTTAGCTTCCGAATCTTATTATCTTTTACAGCCGGACGTCACGGCGACAAATACCAATGCTTTGAGTTACCAAACGGGCGCGAGCCGTTTGACAGTAACCGCTTCGCCGGTGCCGACGCCGACCGCCAGCCCGAGTCCGACGCCGCAAACGCCGAGCGCCGTGCAGGGCGTTTCCGCCGGTTCGCTCGTCGTCGTCAATCTCGCCGGAACAAATCCGGCGGTCACTCCGCGCGCTGCCGTCGGTTCATTAGCCAGAAGTTTCACGCTGCCGATTCAATTAAGCGGCGTCACCGTAACGATTAACGGCGCGGCGGCGGGCATCAGATCGGTCAGCAATAATCAAGTCGAATTTGTCGTGCCGCCAGCGCTTGCCGCTTCGACGACGCCTTACCGCATCGTCATCAATAATAATGGTACGGTAACAACCGGCGAAATTCTTTTGGTCTCGGTGCAGCCGGATATTTTCACGAATTTAACCGTTCCCGGCGCTGGCGGACGCGCCCGCGTTTTCAATGCGACCAATACCGTTTTGACGACCGAGCCGTTTGCCGTAACGACGATCAGGCGCAAAGGCGGCGTTCGCGTGCCGACGGTTCTGCGTTTGTATTTGACCGGAATCAACAATGTCGCCGCAACCGCCGTGACGATCAGCATCGGCAGCACGACGATTACCGGCACGTCAATTTTAACAAACGCCGTTTTGCGCGAACCGGGTGTTTATTCGATTGATTTCACGCTTCCCGCGACGCTCGCGCGTTCCGGCGATCAACCGATTGTCGTCACGCTATCAGTCGGCGGCGTTACTTATTCGACGCGTCTCGGCGATACGGCAGCGCGCATTTTGATTTTGTAAATTGAAAGCGAAAAGGTAAGTTAGCAAAAAAAGCGGCGGAAACATTTCCGCCGCTTTTTTTGCCGAATTTTTATCAGCCGATAAATTTTTGTGATACGCGCATAAACCTCAATCTTGCGAAAGCCGAAACGGTGTATTATTCTTATCCGGAAGCGATAACGTATCAGAACGGAAAATTTATTAACAAATCGGAGTTGTTTGTTTTCTTCGATTTTATTGTTTTAATCTATTTTTTTACACATCCCGATTCAGGAGTTTTTACAAAAAATTATGGCTACAAAAGATGTTAGCACGATGAAAATTGCGCCGAAAGTTTGGAAAAACGGCGAGATGATTGATTGGGACGACGCGCGCATACACGTAATGTCGCACGTCGTTCATTACGGTTCGAGCGTTTTTGAAGGAATTCGCTGTTACAAAACGGTGAACGGAACGTCGGCAGTTTTTCGTCTTCGCGAACACATTCAAAGATTGCTTAATTCGGCGAAAATTTACCGAATGGACACGAAATTCACGCTCGATGAAATCTGCGACGCAACGGTCGAGCTCGTATCCGACAGCGGACTCGACGAATGTTACATTCGCCCGCTGATTATTCGCGGTTTGAACGAAGACAAACCGGCGTTCGGCGTCAATCCGTTTCCGAATCCGATTGATTCTTATGTCGCCGTTTGGCAGTGGGGCAAATATCTCGGCGACGAAGCGCTCGATTCGGGCATTGATGTCTGCGTTTCGAGCTGGACGCGCATCACGTCAAATTCCCTGCCTTCGATGGCGAAAGCCGGAGCCAATTATATGAATTCGCAGCTGATTAAAATGGAAGCGATTTTAGGCGGATTCAGCGAAGGCATCGCACTCGATGATCGCGGAATGGTTTCCGAAGGTTCGGGCGAAAATCTTTTTCTGGTCAACAACGGCAAATTAATCACGCCGCCGCTCGGTGCGGCGATTCTGCCGGGAATTACGCGCGACACGGTCGTGCAGATCGCCAGAGATTTGGGCATCGAAGTTCAGGAAACGACGGTTCAGCGCGCCGCACTTTATTTGGCGGACGAACTGTTTTTCACCGGAACCGCCGCCGAAATCACGCCGATTCGCTCGGTTGACCGCATCACCATCGGCGCAGGCAAATGCGGCGAAATGACCAAAAAACTTCAGGAAGAATTTTTCAAAATCATCCGCAACGAACGCCCGGCACCGAACGACGCCGAATGGCTGACATTTCTCAACGAGAAAAAAACCGCCAACGCTTAGGCGAAGGCAATAGTAAAAAGGCAATAGTAAAAAGGCAAAAGTGCGGAATGTAACTCTTCACTTTTGCCTTTTGCCTTTTTACTAACCGCTATTTTCCATTTTCCGCTTACTATTTTCCATTTCCCAGTTTCCACTTTCTTACTTTTGCCTTTTTACTTTTTACTTTTGCCTTTCTTACTATTGTTTTATGGCGACATCGAAACTTTCCGGCTACGTTCTCGAACTGACGGTTTTTATTTGCGGCGCGCTCGTGATGATTTACGAAATTATCGGTTCGCGCGTTTTGGCTCCGTATATCGGCACTTCGACTTACGTTTGGACGAGTTTGATCGGCGTTATTTTAGCGGCGCTCAGTCTCGGTTACTGGCTCGGCGGAAAACTCGCCGACCGGAAACCAGAATTAAAAGTTCTCGCGCTCGTCGTTTTCGCGGCGGGCGGTTTGGTTTCGCTGACGATTTTATTGCAGGATTTGATTTTAACCGTCATCGCTTCATCCGGCGTCGGATTGGAAATAAAATCAATCGCCGCCGCGCTGATTTTATTTGCGCCGGCAAGCGTTTTATTCGGTTTCGTTACGCCTTATGCGGTCAAATTAAAAATGTCTTCGCTCGCCGATTCGGGAAAAGTTGTCGGCAGACTTTACGCGCTTTCGACGGTCGGCAGCATCGTCGGCACATTTTCCGCCGGATTTTTTCTCATTCCGTTTGTCGGCAGCGCGAAAACGCTTTATCTGATCGGCGCGAGTTTGATCGGACTTTCGATTTTGCTCGCTCCGTTTGCTTTAACCAGACTGAACATCGGAATTTTGATTTTATTCGCGCTCGGCGTTGCGCTCGGCGAAGCGAAATTTTATTTTCTGCGGCGCACGATGAATTTGCACGACATTGATACCGAATACAGTCGCGTGCAGGTTTTTGAAACGATTGACAACAAAACCGGCAAACCGATGCGCGCGATTGCGACCGATCCGTATTTTATTCAGTCGGCGATTTATCTCAACGACGACGATCTCGTGCTCAATTACGCCAAATATTATCATTTGGTCAGCCATTTCAAACCGGATTTGCGAAACACGCTTTTAATCGGCGGCGCGGGCTACACTTTTCCGCGCGATTACTTGAAAAAATACCCGCAATCGAATATCGAAGTCGTCGAAATTGATCGGCAAATGACGGCAATCGCCAGAAAATATTTTCGTCTTGAAGACGACGCGCGAATGAAAATTACGCACGAGGACGGCAGAATTTTTCTCAATCAATCGGCGCCGGAAAAATACGATGCGGTTTTAATGGACGCGTTCGGTTCGCTGTTCAGCGTTCCGCATCATTTGACGACCATCGAATCAGTTCGGCAAATCAGCCGCGTCTTAAAAGATGACGGCGTCGCTGTTTTTAATCTCGGCGGTGCGATTTCCGGCGCGGGCAGCGGTTTTCTGCGCGCCGAACTGCAAACTTATCAAGCGGTTTTTCCGCGCGTTCTGTTATTTAAAGTGAACAAAGATTATTCCAATGAACATTTTCAAAACCTGATCATCGTCGCCCTCAAAGAAAAAAACGTTGCGCCGCTCGCCAGTGCTGATGCAAAAACAAACGAGCTTTTTGCGCACGTTTACAACGAACCGATTGATTCGGCAATCAACGTTTTGACC
>SXVE01000464.1 GCA_005790265.1 Acidobacteriota bacterium
AAAATCAAAATAATCAGAAGAATGGGTTTTAACATAAAATGTTAGATACCTAATTTTCGAGAATGTTCCTAATAACGACTATTTCACTTTTTCGCCGATTTTTGCAGTTCCATAATTTCCGAGATTGATTTGATTAATTTTTCCTTAAAAGTTTTCGGTTTAGTGTCGTCGGTCGCGTGAATGCCGAGCAGGACGTGGATGACTTTGATGGTGGAAAGGACGGTTTGGTCAACGTCTTTGGTCGAATACCACGGGTTGAGCGCGATGCGGACTTTGCCCGATGCGTCGAGCCACGATTCGACGTTTTCGGCGTCAATGGCGCGGGCGATTTGGGCGGCGTCAGCGGTTGCGGGCAATTCGAGAATCATCGCGGTGCGTCCGTCTTCCGCTGTAAATTCGCTTTCGATGCCGACGGTTTCGAGCAGACCGCCGCGCACGTCCGTCGCAATGGCGCGCAGAACTTCGTCGGTCGCGGCGAGCAGATTTTTCTGTTTGCGCGGCACGGTTGAACCTTCGGGAACGCTCAAATGGTTTTCCCGTAAATCATTGTAAATCGGCGGGATAAGCCACGCCGTGAGTTTCGTCCCCCGAACCGGCGGACCGCCCGTTAAGGCGAGTTCTCAGAAATTTTCCCAGCGTCCGCGCCAGCGACTCATATAATTATTCGACTTCCCGATTTAGAAATATTACCCGCAAATTGCTCATCAAAATCAACGAAATCACATTTTAACAAAAATTTTCGCGCGTTCGCCAAATGCGCCGCCGCTAAAAATTAAAAACTGCGGCGAATTCTGCTAAACTTTTTCTCGTTTGTGAATCCTTCAGCCGAACAACAAATCGAAGAATCAATCGCGCGTTTATTGTCGCGCGCGGCGAATTCGCGCGGTTTGGCGACGGCGGATTTGCGCCCGCGTGTTGAAAAATCGCTGGAAAAATATCTTTTCCGCGATAACGAAAACGCTTCAAATGCTGAAATAAAAACGTTTGTTGACGAATTGCGCGCCGACGATTTGTGTTTGATTCTGGCGTGCGAGCGCGGCGATGAACGAGCGTGGGACGATTTGGTGCGAGATTTCGATCAAACGGTCAAATCGGCGGCGCGGAAAATTTCTAACAATAATGACGACGCCGAAGATTTGGCGAGTTCGATTTGGGCGGAGCTGCACGGTTTGCGGCACGACAAAGACGGACGATTGCGCACAAAACTTTCATATTATTCCGGTCGCGGAAGTTTGGGCGGCTGGCTGCGCGCCGTCGTTTCGCAGCTCGCGATTGACGAGTTTCGCAAGCAGTCGAAATTCGTGCAAATCGAAGAAAACAGAGAGTTTGAAAATTTGGCGAACGAATCTTCCGAAAAAAGCGAAAACGCTTCCGTCGTCGCGCACGCGGACAATCCCGAACAGATTTTCGCTGAAAAACAAACGAGTAAAGACGTTGCCGAAGCCTTGAAATCGGCGATTGACGAACTCGGCGCGGAAGATAAATTGATTCTCAAACTTTATCATTTCGACGATTTAAAGTTAAAAGACATCGGCGCGACTTTGGGTTTTCACGAAGCGACGGCGAGCCGCAAACTCGTTCGCGTGCAGACGGAAATTCGCAAATCGGTCGAGCGCAATTTGAAAACGAAACACGGCTGGCAGGATGCGGAAGTGAAAAAACATCTGGCGGAAACGGCGGAAAAGCTCGGCATCAATCTCGAAAAAATGTTCGCCGTTTTGCTCGTCGCCGCGCTCGTGCAAGAATTTTACAAATGATGCGTTCTGAAAATTGATTGAGATTTTAATAATGGTTGACGGAAAGATGAGAAGAATGGGACACGGATCAAACGGATCAAGCGGATCGGCGCGGATAAATCTTTATATAAAATAAATCCGTAAAAATCCGCCGCATCCGTTTGATCCGTGTCCCATTTCCTAAATATTTTTAGATGGAATTTGAATTCGACAAAGAGATAGACGCGCTGCTTCGCCAAACGGCGAGAAGCGAAACCGCGTCTGCGAATCCTAATTTTCAATCCAAAATCCGAAATCCAAAATCCGAAATCCATCTCGATGCCGACGAAATCGCCGCGTTCGCCGAAAATGCGCTGCCGGAAAAAATCAAATCAAATTACACAACGCATTTCGCCGACTGCGACCGCTGCCGAGCGATTCTTGCCAATATCATCGCTTTAAACTCGGAAGCGGAAATAATTCCCGCTTCCTCGATTGTTGCGCCGCAAACGATTGAAACAAAGGCGATTCCGTGGTATCGGAAACTTTTCGCCACGCCGAATTTAGCTTATGCGATGGGCGCGCTCGTCGTTTTATTCGGCGGATTTTTCGCCTTTTTGGTCGTGCAGAATTTGAATAATTCGCGTAACTCGGCGGAAGTTTCGCAGATTTCCGAATCGCGTCCGGCGGCAAGCGGTCCGAGCGCGAGCGACGAGACGGATTTTTCGGCGGCAAATTCGATGTCGAATATGTCTCTTGATTCGGCACTGTCAAATTCAACTGCGATGACGGGAAACACCTCAATGATGGCAAATTCCGCCGCGAGTATTTCGTCAAACGCGATAGCAGCAACGCCGAGCGCCGGACAAACGGCGAGCGCGAATTCGGCGACGACGAATAATACAAACGCGGGGAAAAAAGAATCGTCGCCGGATGTCACCGAACGAGGAACAACGGCGGCTTTGGCGAAACCGCAAGCAACTGCGCCGACAACAAATGCGCCTGCCGAAAGTCTTGCCGAAAGTCAAAGTACAAGCAGCAAACAAATCACCGCGCTGCCGCAAGAAGATCGTGAACAAACAACATTAGCGCGCACTGCGCCGCCGTCGCCAGTAGAAGATCTTCCGGTCAACGGCAGAAGCGCGAACGAATTGAAAATGGCGCGCGACAAAAAAGCGAAATCAAGCGCTGACGAAAACGACAATAATTCGCGCTCATTAGGCGGCAAAAATTTCACGCGCAAAAACAACGTTTGGTACGACGCCGCTTTTAGCGGACAAAACACAATTAACGTTCGGCGCAATTCCGGTGATTACCGCAAACTCGATTCCGGCTTGCGTTCCGTTGCCGATAATTTGAACGGAACGGTTGTGATCGTCTGGAAAGGCAAAGCGTACCGAATTCAATGAGGTTGGCGGTGAAGTTTTGCGAAAGATTCTGCCCAAAACGCCGTCGGGCGTAAATATTTATAGCCAACCGCGTAACAATCTGAGATTTTTGCGTAATTACGAAATTGATTTCGACGAAAAATATTTGTTTGAATAAAACGCGTCGGTTTTTTCGTTACATTGCTTTTGAATAACGCTAAAATATTCGTATGAAAGTTTTAGCTTTACTTTTCTATTCGCTCATTCTCTCCGCCGCTTTTTCAATTAACGCGCAGACGGTTTGGCAAACAAATCTCGATTCAAAAGTACAATTTTATCAAACGACCGATTTCGGAATTGTGCTGGCAGGCAGCGAAAATTCGCTCGTTGCGCTCGATGGGCAGACGGGCGAACGTTTGTGGCGTCGCGGAACGCGCGGTTTGGATGCAAATTCGGTGACGCCGATTCCGGGAACCGATTTGATTTTGGTCTCAAGCGATGAAGGCGAAAAATCGCGCGTCGAAGCGGTTGATTTGTTGAGCGGCGAAAGTTTGTGGCGAACGGACAAAGTCAAGGGCGACGTGATGCAGCTCGCGGTCGAACCGGCGCAGAATTTGCTCGCCGCTGTGCTCGTCAAAAAAGCGAAAGGCAGAACGGGCGACGAATTTAAACGCTCGCCAATCGTTCACGTTTTCGAGCTTTCGAGCGGCGAAGAACTCTGGAAACGACAGCTCGATTCGGACGTGCAGATGATGCC
>SXVE01000465.1 GCA_005790265.1 Acidobacteriota bacterium
CTTCGGAATAGCGCGTGTTGTCTTTGTCGGTTCCCTTGTAGTCAACCGAGGTTTCGGTGTGAATCGTCGTTTTGCCCAAAAGGTCGGAAGCATACGTCGCCGTCTCGCCGTTCACGCCGGGCAAGAAGATTTTGGTCATCATCGTTTCCAAAATCGCCTTCGCGCCTCTGTCGCCGTATTGGTCTAAAACCTGCGGATAATCCTGATAACTCAAAGCCATTCCGATTCCGCGTCCGCGACCGATGCCGGCGATGCGGCGCACTTCCGCCACGTCCAGCTCTCGCGCTTCGTCAATCAAAACCAGGCAAGGATGCTCCGGCTCGCGCGTGTTGTCGAGGCGCAATTCAAAAATCGCCTGTCCGAAAAACGTCGCCAAAAATTCTTTATAAACTTCGGTCGCGCCTTCAGGGACGACGATAAAAACGGCTGTTCCCGGCTCTCTTAATTTTGCGAAATCAATCAGCTTGACGCCTTCCTGCAAGTCCTCGTGCGTCGGGAGCGCGGTGATTTGTCTTGCTTCATCCAAAGTGAACGGACGCAATTTGTTTCCCAATCCTAAAAGAACCGAACCCAGAGTATTTTCCGGCGCGCTGTTTGTAACGACCTGCATCGCTTGGCGGGCGAGTGGGCTGGGCGAATCTTTGAGTTCAATGATGCGCTCGCTTTCTTTGAGCGAATCAAACTCGGCGACAAAATCGTAAGCGAAAGCCGGAGTCGCATTCGGGTAACATTCCGCGAGATGCAGCAAAACCGCCGTCAATAAAACTTGTTCGGCGTTGCCCCAGAACGGGTCTTGATTGGTTTTCGCTCGTGCTTCCAAGGAAAGCATCATTCCCGCCAGCGAATTGGCGACGAATGCGTTGCCGCGACAGAGCGGCATAAAATTCCAGCGGTCGGATTGCGCCGGGTTGATTAAATCGAGGCGGTAAAACGTGCGGTAATCCATCGCCGTCTGCTCGTATAGCTCGCCTTTAGGGTCGAACGCGATGGTCGAGCCGTGCCGAGCCAAATAGCGCAGCATACTCATAAAAAACGTCTTGGTTTTGCCCGCGCCCGTTGGTCCGAAAAAGACCATATGCAAGAGCCATAATTCTTTCGGCAGAATCAAATCGTAATCCGAAAAAACGCGCCCGATTCTCAAAGCTCCGTTCGGTACAGACTCGCCGATTTTCCGCAGCAAATTATGCGAGCGTAAATCTTCAAGATTTGCCCATCGCGCCGAGCCGTGCGTAGTTCGCGTCCAGAACTGGTAATAAGGAAAAACGAGCGAGTAAGCATCAAACAAAGACGCTGCGACGGCGAGCGCGGCAAAGGCAAGCGCGGCGAGCCACAGGAAACCTGAAATGCTGAGCAGATATCCGGCGAGCAAAACCAGAACGGCGTTCACGCAGCCGAAAACGAACAGCAAAACTCCGGTGCTGACATCGCGCGTCAGCAGCCAGAACGCCTGATAAGCGGGCAAATACTGCTCGTTGGCTTTGCGGTAAATGCGCCCGCTCGCGTCGAGTTCTTCGATCCATTTGCGGCTCAACATAAAATCCTAAGTCGTTAATCGGCTGAATCAGCGAAACGATTTTTCTTAACGCGACTCCGAGCCGGGCGCGTTACTTTTCAAACTTTCCTGTTCTTCGGCGAGCATCCGAGCGAAGTCTTGATTGCCGCCGCCAATCTCCATTCCACGCCAAGATTCCAAAGTCCAGCCGCCGCGAATGACTTCGTGCGCCGGAGCGAACGGCGCGGGCAGATTGACGTTTTCTACTTTTGCCGATTGAAAATAAGCGATGTTTTTTCCGTCCGCGCTCGTCAAGGGAAAGCGCATCATCAGCGCCGGACCGAAACGCGCTTCCGTCGGCACGGAAACGAACTCAAGCTGCATCGGCTCTGGCTGGTATCGAATGTAAATCACGCTCGAAGCGGAGCGAATTTCGCCGTTTTCGACCGCCAATCCCGGCGGCATTAAATCGCGCGAAACGACCGCGTTTATTAAACCGTTTATTGAACCCGGAATTTGTCGTCGTTTCTGCGCTTCGTCCAAAATGCTCAAGCTGACGGAGAAACCGAGCGCGCCGGTTTCACGAAGCCGACGGCTCGTGTCCACGACTTCGCCGCCGAATATGTTCGACGAGTGCGCGACCGATTTGTTTTTCGATTTTTCTTCGTTCGGCGGATTGTCCGACTCGTTAAATTGAATTTGCGTCTGCGCGTTCATTCTGCGCCACTCTAAAAACCGGAAAAACGCGGAAACCGAAAGCATCAGGGTCAGCATCAGCAAAACATTGAAAAGCGGCGAGCCGACAAACCTTGATTTTTTGCCGCCGACTTTTCGCGCCTCGATTGAACGCTTCATAAACGGTTTTGAAAGAAAAGATAGAACAGAAGACATCTTGAATCGCTCCGTAATTAAAACTAAAAATTATCGCTCGCGCCTACATCGTCGCCGGACTCAAAGAAAAATCGTTTTGAAAAATATTTTGTGATTCTTCAAACAATGACGAATCGGCGGCGGGCGCGTCGGAAAGTTTTTCACTCAGAAAAAAATCAACCAAACCGCGCTGCCTCGACCAATGCTTTGCCCATTCCGCATCGCGCTCCGCTAAGAGACCGTCAATCTCCGCGTGAAACGTGCCGACGCACGAAAGCAGATATGGCAGCTGCTTTTTCAGATATTCAGCATCGCGCCGATTTTTGGCGAAGTAGGTGAAATAAACCGAAACATTTTGTTCGGTGAGTTCGACGACCTTATCGCGCTCGAAAGCGCGGGCGAGCTGAATCGCGGTTCGCACCGACGGGTAATGCGAAAGTCCGGCGACTGAGCGAATCGCGTCGAGCAGTTTTAAGGCTTGCGACAGATTCGCCGCTTGAATTTCGGGACACCGCGCCAGTAAAATCTCAAGCTCTTTCGCCAATGACGGCGTGGCGAAATATGTGTGCAGATGGCGGTCTCGAAACGGCAAAGAAAGTTCGTGTCTGGAGTCGTTCGATGTCGAAATGACAATCGGCAAAAATTCCGCTTCCGTGCAGCCGACGAAGCCTTCGGCGAGTCGCTCGACGTAAATTCTGCCTGCGGCAAGCGGCGAAAGCAGCGCGTCTTCGATTGCCGCGCCGAACTTATCAACTTCGTCGAGCCGGAGCAGCGTCGGAAAACGGTTCTCGCCCGCGCGCTGGTAAGCGGCGGCGACTTCGCCCAAAATTAAAAACTCGCGCGTCCAGCGTTGCTCGCGGCACATCGAAAGCGTTTGAAGCCGTTCATTTTCGGGACGGGCTTCGATAAGCGGACGAGCCTGCTGCATAAAAAACTCTTGTTCGCGCGTGTCCCAGGAACAAAGCAATTCTTCCTGCCGCAGCTCATCGCGCCCCGTTACCGTGTAGTAGTCGAGATTGCACGCCTCAAAGAGCGCGTCGGAGAAAACGGTTTTGCCTGAACCCGGATTTCCCGTCGCCAGCAACGCGAAGCCCGACAGCAGCGATTGACAAAAATCGCTGAAATTTCCTTCGTCCGGGATGTAGCCGGTGGCGCAAATCATCTCGTAAAGATCCCGCTCGCGTCCGTCTTTGACCATCTGGCGCGGGTTGATTTTCGGTTTGTCGGGATTGCTCGGCATCATAAATTATTTCCCGTCCTCAATCGCTTTAATCGCCAGAGCGCGAAACTGCGGCGACATTTTCAAAAGCGCGGCGCGGATTTTGGTCGCATCGTCTGAGATAAGAATTTCAGCCATTTCCGATTCGCTCAAATTTATTCCGGGCAATTTATCGCCGGCGGCAAGTCTTTCGCTTTCGTCCACATCATCGCTTCTCTGCTCGCCGGGCAAATCCGTCACTAAAACGTAGGCTTCAGTTCCGGCA
>SXVE01000466.1 GCA_005790265.1 Acidobacteriota bacterium
AATCTCGAAGAAATGCGTTTCAAAATCGCCAATCCGACGGCTTCGCTTTATAACAATCGAACGCAGATTTTAGCCGCGCTCGAATTCGCCTGTCTCGATATTCTGGGACAGAAATGGAATGTGCCGGTTTACGAAATTCTGGGCGGAAAGTTGCAGTCGGAAGTGCCCTTCGCGTCGTATTTATTTTTTCGTTATCCGAATCCGCAAGATGAAAGCGGCGAGGTCAGAACAGCGGAGCAGTTGATCGCGCACGCCAAAGATTTGAAAGGCAAATACGGCTTTACGTCGCACAAATTAAAGGGCGGCGTTTTTCATCCCGAATACGAACTCGAATGTTTTAGAGCTTTGGCGACGGAGCTTTCGCCGAAAAATTCGGACGGGAAAATTGACAAAACGCGCGGCGATTCCTTTCGTTTTGATCCGAATGCGTCGTGGTCAACCGAGCAGGCGATCTGGTTCGGTCAGAATATCGAAGACATTCGCAACGATTATTACGAAGACCCGGTTTTCGGTTTAAGCGGAATGCGCCGGACGCGCGAAATGGTCAGAATTCCGCTGGCGACGAACACGATTGTCGTCAATTTTGAACAGCTCGCCGCGAACATTTTAAACACGGCTTGCGATGTGATTCTGCTCGACACGACGTTTTGGGGCGGAATTCGCGCGTGCGTCAAAGCCGCCGGAATCTGCGAAACTTTTCAGCTCGGCGTCGCGGTTCATTCGAGCGGAGAACTCGGCATTCAATTAGCGACGATGCTTCACTTGGGCGCGGTGATTCCGAATCTGACGTTTGCGGCGGACGCGCATTATCATCATCTGACCGACGACATTATCGAAGGCGGAAAATTTGAATATGTAAACGGGAAAATCAAAGTTCCCGACGCGCCCGGACTCGGCGTGAAACTTAACCGCGACAAATTGAACGAATACGCCGAACTTTACCAACGCCTCGGCGGCTACAATTATGACCGCGATCCATTGCGTCCCGATTGGTCGCCGATTGTGCCGAACACGCGCTGGGCTGATCCCGAAGACGCACGAACACCGAAAATAGAATTTTAAATTTAATGAAAATAGTTACTTTCAAAAAAGACGATTCAGATAAAAATTACCGCATCGGCGCGTTTGTTTCCGACGCGGAAATCGTTGATTTAACATCGCTTTGCACGAACGAAAATTTGAGCGCGGGCGAAATATTGAATTGTTTCGATCTGGAAAACGATTTTCTCGAAAAAGCGGAAACGGCGATTAAAAATGATGATTTGCCCAAGTTGAAACGCGCCGAAATCACAATCTGCGCGCCCGTTCCGCGTCCCGGCAAAATCATCTGCATCGGTTTGAATTACCGCAATCACGCTCGTGAAAGCGGGATGGCGATTCCGACTTCGCCGATTGTTTTTTCAAAATTTTCGAGTTGCGCGATTGGCGCGAATGAAGCGATTTCGCTGCCGGAAAAAAGCGAACAGGTTGATTATGAAGCCGAACTCGCTTTTATCGTCGGGCGACGAGCGAAAAACGTTTCCGCTGCCGCCGCGATGAATTACGTTTTCGGCTATACGAATTTTAACGACGTTTCCGCCAGAGATTTTCAGTTTGCCGACGGGCAGTGGACGCGCGGAAAATCCTGCGATACGTTCGCGCCGATGGGCGAATTCGTCGCGACCAAAGACGAAATCAACGATCCGCACAATTTGCAGATTCAGTTTCGTTTGAACGGCGAAACTTTGCAAAATTCCAACACCGGCGAATTGATTTTCAAAATTCCCGAACTCATCGAATTTTTGTCCGCCTCAATCACGCTCGAACCGGGCGATGTCGTCGCCACCGGAACGCCGCCCGGCGTCGGTTTCGCCCGCAAACCGCCGATTTTCTTAAAAAACGGCGACATTGCGGAAGTCGAAATCGAAGGCTTGGGAATTTTGAAAAACACGATTTCAACTGATAATTGATAGTTGACAGCGGATAATGGAGACAAATATTTAATCTTCAATTTTCATCAATTATCAATTATCAATTTTCCACTATCAATTACTAAATAATTTTTATGTTTGATTTAACGGGAAAAATCGCGCTCGTGACCGGCGCGGCGTCGGGAATCGGCGAAGCGGCGGCGAAAACTTTGGCGGCGGCAAATGCGTTCGTTTACGTCTGCGATCTAAATGAAGCGAACGGCGCACGCGTCGCGGCGGAAATCGGTGCGGGTAAAGCGGAGTTTTTAAAACTGAACGTCGCCGAAAAAGCCGAATGCGAACAGGCGGCGAACAAGGTTTTGAGTGAAAAAAGCAAACTCGATGTTCTCGTCAACAACGCCGGAATCGGTCACGTCGGCACGATTCTCGAAACCGACGAAGCCGATTTGGACAAACTTTTCGCCGTCAACGTGCGCGGCGTTTTTTCCCTCACCAAAGCGTTTTTGCCCCAGATGATCGAACGAAAAAAAGGCTCGATTATCAACACCGCGTCAATCGGCGGCGTTGTCGCCATCAAAGATCGGCTCGCTTACTGCACGACGAAATTCGCCGTCGTCGGTCTGACAAAAAGCCTCGCGCTCGACCACGCCAAACAGGGAATTCGCGTCAACTGCATTTGTCCGGGCAGAGTCGAAACGCCGTTCGTCAAACAGCGCATTTCCGAATATCCAGACCCGCAAAAAGCCTACGCGGAAATGGCGGCGACGCAGGCGAACGGGCGAATGGGAACGCCGGAAGAAATCGCCGCGTCAATTTTATATCTGGCAAGCGACGAATCGGCGTTTGTCACGGGCAGCGCTTTGATTATTGACGGCGGTTTTTCGGTTGGTAAATAGAGCAATTCAGCCGGATAAATGCTGTTCGATTGTGAAAACTACTTAAATTGAAGAGTTATAAAAATAAAAAGGCGGAGCGTGATTTGCAAATCACGCTCCGCCTTTTTATTCTGCGCTTGCTAAATTTAACGTGTTTTTCAACTTAACGCTTCGGGGAAATTTTCCATAATTCGCCGTTTGCGGCATCGGTTACGACGTAAAGCGCGCCGTCGAAACCTTGCCGCACGTCGCGGATGCGCTGTCCGCGATCAGCGAGCAGATGTTCTTCGCCGACGACGCGATTGTCTTTGATAACGAGACGAACGAGTTTCTGTTCGCGCAGAGCGCCGACAAACAAACTGCCGCGCCAGCCGGGAAAAGCGCTGCCCGTGTAATATTGCGCGCCGGACGGAGCGATGACCGGATCCCAGTAATAAACCGGCTGTTCGTAACCTTCTTTCTGCGTCGCCGCGCCGGAAAAAGATTCGCCCGAATATTCTTCGCCGTAAGAAATCACCGCCCAACCGTAATTTTTGCCTTTTTCAATCAGGTTCAGCTCGTCGCCGCCCTGCGCGCCGTGTTCGACCGTCCACAATCTGCCCTGATCGTCGAATGCGGCTGACTGAACGTTGCGGTGTCCGAGCGACCAGATTTCCGGCAGCGCGCCGTTTTGTTTGGCAAACGGATTGTCCGCCGGTACCGAACCGTCCGCGTTGATGCGAATGATTTTGCCGAGATGGCTGCCGAGCTGTTGCGCTTGCGGGCGCGTCGTCGCTTTATCAAACCGGTCGCCGAGCGTGATGTAAAGCATATTGTCCGCGCCGAAAGCGAGACGCGAACCGAAATGCAAACCGTTGTCGTAAGTCGGCAGCGCGCGGAAAATCACGCGCACCTGTTCGAGACTGCGGCGGTCGGCGGACAAAACGCCGCGCGCCACGCTCGTTCCGCTACCGCCCGTCCGTTGTTCGGAAAAACTCCAGAAAATAGTGTTGTCGCGCTCGAAAGTCGGGCTGAGCGCCACGTCGAGCAATCCGCCTTGTCCGCGCGCGCTGATCGGCGGCAGTCCGCCTTGTCCGCTCACTGCCGACACGCCGCCCTGATTGACCGGCAAAAGTCCGCTGATCGGTTGACCGATTTCGCCTTTCGCCGAAACGATGCGCAGCTGTCCATCTTTTTCGGTAATCAAAAAGTCGCCGTTCGGCAGCGGTTCGACCGCCCACGGTTTGTTTAGTCCTTTGGCGACGACAGTGACATCGAAAGCCGCGTCCGATTTAACGGCGCAGCCGCGCGTCTGACCGGGAAAAGCCGGTTTTTGATCGGGCGCGTTCGCCGTTCTCGTTTCGAGCGGCGCGCACGGCGCATTCGCCGAAGACGCGGCGGATGCTGCGGCGTTCGGCGCGGCGGATTTCGCCGGTTCGCGTCCGTTTTGCGCGCACGCCGCGCCGACGGATGTTATTAAAACGGTCAAAACAAAGATAATCTGATTTTTTCTCATAAATTTATCGTCTCTCAAAATAAATCTCTACAAATTTCTGCTTTCATCTTCGATGCGTTTGTTTTGTTAATTATGCTTAAATTTTGAAAGTAATGCCAAAAATTCAATTGAAACGACGTTTTATTATTAATCGAAATTCGCTGAGAAATTACGGCGCGGCTTTATTAATCGGACTCCGTGAAGATTTTGTTCGATTTTAATCAAACAATTTCGATAAAGCGCCGAACAAGAAATTGCCGCGCTATTTTCCGTTCAACCCGAATTTACGGTTTTCAAGTAATGAAAGATAAAAATTTGCCGAAGTGAAAAACTTCAAATTCATTTGAAATCTTTGTCGGCAAGCGAATTTCTGCTATATTGGCGAACGTCAGATTTTCTGAAAGTCAACAAACGCTTTGCGACGACAGTTTGAAGGCTTTTGAGTTTTATTTTTATAACATTAAAATTCATTGCAAACTAAATTTTTCAGCGCTCACCGAATGAATAAGCAAAACATAGCGACGGCGGAAAATTTCGATGTTCTTCTAAGCTGGCTTGACGCTGATCGAGAAGTTGCCGCGCAGAAATACGAAAAAATCCGGCAACGTTTAATCAGAGTTTTCGTCGGGCGCGGCTGTCTCGACGCCGAAGAACTGGCAGACGAAACTTTTGAGCGCGTCGCTCGCAAAGTTTCCCAAATCGCTCCCGATTACGTCGGCGAACCGGCGCTTTATTTTTACGGCGTCGCCGAAAAAATTTACCTCGAATGGACGCGCCGCCAAAAAAAGAAACTGCTGACCGAACTGCCGACAACCGACGAAAATGACGACGGCGACAGACGCGAAATCGAACACGATTGTCTGGAAAATTGCCTTGCCAAACTGCCGTCGGAACATCATCGTTTAATCGTCGAATATTACCGCGAAGAAAAAACCGCGAAAATCGAAAATCGCCGAAATTTGGCGCAGTCGCACGGAATTACCGCCAACGCGCTTCAGGTAAAAGCTTCGCGAATTCGCGTGCAGCTGAAAGAATGCGTGCGCGAATGCGTATCCGAACGAAGCGGATAACGACAGGTTTTGCCCATTTTAGTCATTACTTTATGAAAGAGCCGAAAGCGACAATGAGCAATTTGAACGATGAACAATCTGCGATCAGAAAATACCTGTTGGGAAATCTTGACGATGCGCTCGAGCTGCGAATAATCGAAGAAAAAATAATGCTCGACGATGATTTTAACGAGCGTTTGGCGGTCGCGGAAAGCGAATTGATCGAAGAATATATTGACGAAACGCTCACCGCATCAGATCGTCGCCGCTTTGAAGAATTTTTTCTGCGTTCGCCGACAAATCAAGAAAAATTGCAGCTCATTCAGCGACTGCGCGAGCATGCTGTCAAACAGCCGCGCGCATCGAAAACGGCGCAAAACCTCGCGGCGCAGGAAAACGAAAAAAACGGTAAAAACGACAAAGAAACTGCATTCTTTGATTGGCGCAGACTTTTTTCGCCGTCGCCGCTGCGGTTCGCCGTCGTTTTGCTGATCGTCTGCGGTTTGGGTTTCGGCATCTGGCGCGCGATTTTTAATCGTTCGGACAGCGAGCGCGGATTGGCTGAACTTCAGCTTGTTTACCGCGACGCGCGACCGCTTGACGGTCGCATTGCGCGATTCGATTACGCGCCCGTCATCGTCACGCGCGGCGAACGAACCGACACAAATAATACGGATGTTGCGCGGCGCGAGCGAGCCGAAAAGTTTTTATCGTACGCGGCGGCTGATAATCCGAACGATATCGCCGCGCTCAAGGCGCTCGGCAAATTTTACCTAACAGAAAAACAATTTGACCGCGCGATTTCTCAATTTGAACGCGCTGGCGCTTTAACGGCAAATGATGCCGAACTCGAAAGCGATTGGGGCGCGGCGCTGCTCGAAGCCGGAAAAAACGCGGCGGCAAACGACAACGGCGCGAAAAGTCTGGAACTGTTTAACGAAAGTTTGAAACATCTCGAAAAAGCGAGCGCGCTCGACGCGAAAATGCCGGAGCCGAAATTTAATCGCGCGTTGGTTTTGGAAGCGCTTTCAAATCGCGAGCAGGCAAAACGCGCTTGGCAGGAATATTTACTGCTCGATCAAACTTCGCAGTGGGCGGAAGAAGCCAGGCGAAGATTGCAGAATCTCGAATCGCAAAAAATTGAAGAGCGAACGGCGGCACAAGTCGAGCATGAATTTCTCGACGCTTTTCGCCGCCGCGATGATGCGCGCGCGCGCGATTTGTTAAGCCGCAACCGCGAATTGATTCGCGAAAAATATTTGCCGCAGAAACTCGCGATGTCGTTTCTCAATGCTTCTACCCAAAACGAAAAAAACGAATTTTCGCGGGCGCTCGAATATGCCGGTGAAATCGAAATAAAGCGTTCGGGCGACGGTTTCGCCGCCGAAATCGCCGAATTTTACCGCGGCGATCTGCCGGAAAATATCGTCGGCGAATTGAAATCGGCGCAGCAAGCGGTGCGGCGCGGCTACGAACTCTGTTTGAAATCAAAATACGCCGCCGCGCGCGGTGAATTTAACAAAGCGCGCGAAATTTTCGGGCGCAGCGGAAACGTCTGGGAAGCGAAATTGAGCGAATATTTCATCGGTTACTGTCTGAAAAACGAAAATCGAATCGAAGACGGCGTGCTGACTTTTAACGAAATCGCCGACTTTGCCCGTCAGAAAAATTACAAATGGCTGGAAATGACGGCGCTTTATTGGTCGGCGATGAGCCAAAATAACATCAAACAATTGACCGAAGCGAAAAGAACACACGAAAGAGCGCTCGTGCTCGCTGAAGAAATTGACGATTCTTACGCGCGACAGAGAAATCTGCTCGGTTTAGCCTATCTCAGCTCGTTCGTCGGGCAAAAAAAAAAGGCGCTTGAATATTTATGCAAAGTTCTCGAAGAATCGGCTTCGCCAGCCGCTGCTGACAGTTTGCGCCAAAAGCATCGCAATTATGCCGACGCCGTCGAAATTCTTGCGCTCGCCAATCTATATGAAATCGCCGAACCG
>SXVE01000467.1 GCA_005790265.1 Acidobacteriota bacterium
CAGCGTTCCTGCGGCGTTTTCGGTCCGTTCTTAACGATAAAATCCGCCGCTCGTTTGACGTGATTTGCGTAAGTCGCTTTGTCATTTACGCCGAGTTGATAAGCCAGAATCAGCGGAAATGCGACTTCATCGAGCTGCAGCGAACCCCAAAAGGTTTGCCGTCGAGAAACGAATTTTGCGGAAGACTGCCGTCCGGTTTTTGCTGAATTTTAAACAAAAAATCGAGCGCCCGAATCGCCGCGTTTTTGTCGCCGAGCGCCATGAACGCCGTCGCGACCTGATACAAATCGCGCGACCAAATCAAATGATAACCGCCGATATTATTCTCATTCGCATTCGCGCCGCCGCCCCACGGAACGGTTAAACTAGCGATATTCGCGCCGCGCACGGTTTTATCTTCGTGCGCTTTGAGCTGCATCGCCGCCATATTAAACTGCGCCTGATATTTCGGCTCGACTTTGCGAAGCGTTTTTATGTAATCAGACCAGCCTGTTTCGTATTCGGCAAGACATTTTTGAAAGCCTTTGCTTTTGGATTTTTCTCCCTGCAAAATTGCGATTTCTGAACTGTCAATTTTTATGAATGACTTCTTAAAATCGCTTGCTAAACTAACAATTGCCGTAAATTTCTTGGGCGTTTTTATTTTAGCTGTTAATACGACATTGCCGTTTTCAGCCTTTTTATACTCATCAACAATCTTCCCGAATTGCCTGAGTTGTTCCATCCCGTCAGAATCGCTTTTGTGAAATCCCGCTGTAACTTCTTCTAATTTGCTTGTGAATGCGACGGCAACTGATTTTTCTTTTTCGTCTGCCAGCAAAAAACCATTGTTTGCATAAGCCGTATCGTGCATCCCGCTGTTGCCAATTGAAGGATCGAAATGAACATACAAACACAAATCCAAATTTTTTTGCTCAAATTCTACGTCAAATAAAATCGTATTACGTTTAATATCGGTCGTATAAGTTTTCGTAATTTTCCATTCGCCGGATTTCGCCGTGTTGATTTGCTGAAAAGTCAGCGAATCGGGACGCAGAACTTTGATTTCGTGAATCGCATCTTCACTTTCGGTTTCAACCTTTTTCGTTTTCGGATTGACGACGACGAATTCGAGTTTGTGAACGTTCGCGACCGTTACGTCCGGATAATAAACTTCGGTCAACACGCCTTGCGCCAGAGTAAACCAGACTTTGCTTTCCAGATTTGCCGAAGTTCCGACCGCTTGTTTTCCGGCGGTCGCCCACTGCGCATCTTTTCCCGGCGCACCGGGCGCGTTGTTCGTTTGCGCGTTGTTTGAAATGCAGAAGAAAATCAGCCACAGATTGACACCGATGAACGCGGATATTTTTCGATGTAACCTGAATTTTTTACCAGAAATTGTGAGCTTGTTTTTTAGATTGAAATCAAAAGCATTTTTCATAATCTTTTTCCAACCGCTTTTATCCGCGTCAATCGGCGGTCAAAGTCTTCTTCTAAAAATCCGAAATCCGTAAGCGTCGAGACTCAAACTCGGCAGAGCGTTGTTCATCGCGGATTTTTCTTTGCGTTTGTCGTCGTCGGGCGGCAGCGGCGCGCCGATGTTCGGCGTGATTTCCGTAAAATTTCCCGCCGCTTCGACCGCGCCGAAAAACGGCTGATTGGTCATATTGATGGCGACAACGATTTCTTCCGCGCCGCTTTTGCGCGTAAAAGTCAAAACTCGCGATTCGTCGGAATTTTTCAGCCACGTCAAATCTCCGCGCCGCAGAGCGATTGAGTTTTTGCGCAACGCGATCATCTCTTTATAAAAGCGCGGAAATTCCGGTCGGCGTTCGGCAAAATTCCAGAAAATCGGCATTTTTTCAAACAGCGCGGGCGCGCCCGATTCGGTCGAATCGCCTGATTCCATTCCGTTATAAATCATCGGCACGCCGTCGAGCGTAAACGCCAGAGTTTGCGCCGCAAGCGCGCCTTTTTCGCCGAAACGGGCAATCGCGCGGCGTTCGTCGTGGTTGTCGGAAAACCGCATCAGCATCGAATTTTTTGGCAATTCGCCTTTTTGCTTTTCCCAATTTTTGCGAATTTCCGATGCCGGTAAATTTCCCTGCAACACGTTCGTCATCACCGAATGATTCGCCCACGAATAATCGAGATCGAACGCTTTCGTCAACAAATCCGGCGTTTCGGCTTCGGCGAGCCAGAGCGTGTTCGGTTTAACTTTATCAACTTCGCGGCGCGCGTTTTCCCAAAAATCGGTCGGCACAAAAAACGCGACATCGCAACGAAAACCGTCGAGATCGTAATCGCGAATCCACGAGACGAGCATTTCGGTCATATACTTTCGCAATTCCGGATTGTCGTAATTCAAATCGGCGACGTCAGCCCAATCCGGCACGGGCGGAATGATTTCGCCTTTCGCGTTCTGCGTGTAAAACGCCTTATTTTTCATCATCACCGAATCCCAAGCCGTGTGATTGGCGACAATATCAATGATGACTTTCAGCTTTCGCCGGTGCGCTTCCGCAACCAAACGCTTAAAATCCGCGCTCGTGCCGTAATCGGGATTGACCGCGTAAAAATCCTTGACCGCATACGGCGAACCGATGGTTCCCTTCGATTTCAATTTCCCAATCGGGTGAATCGGCATCAGCCACAACACGTCAACGCCGAGTTTTTGCAGCCGATCCAAATCATTTGTGATCGAATTAAAATCGCCTTTCGCCGAATACTGACGCGGAAAAATCTGCTAAATCACCGCGTCTGTGACCCAATCCGGCGAAACGCGCGCTGTCTCCTTTGAAAAATCACGCGGCGACATCTGTTGAGAGAAACTTACGCTCGACAATACGAACAGCGCAATAAGACTTTTACAAATAATGCAACTGGCAATTTTTTTTGGCATATTTCTATTTTAGCTGATTGATAAATATTCCGTTTTTATTCAGTACAAGCCGAACGTCTTTCGCGTTTTCATCAAAAATCACTTCGACTCTTTGAGCTTGTATTCCGGTTCCGGCAAGATAGTCTTCATCCTTAAAAGCGTGAAGCAAATAACGTCTTCCTTTGAACGCCGTTATTTTAATGCGACCTTGAGCATCTGTTTTGATGTCGTCGCCGAAGCCGAAAACCCGTTCGTTCGGCGTTTCGCTGTCGTAGATATCCAAATCTGCATTCGCAACCGGCTTCCCGGCGGCAGAAACAACAACACCTTCGACAGTGAATTTTACGAGTGCCTTTGGCAATTTGAAATTAATGCCCGTCAGTTTTTGACTCGGCGCGATTTCTATAATTTTTGCACTTGATAAATTATCGCCGGAAGGGTAAAAAGTTTTCGGATATGGCGTGTGTTTATCCGGTGATTCAACCAAACTAACACCCAAAATATATTTTCCGGGTTTTACACCTTTGAAAATATACGCTCCGTTTGCTTCCGTATATTCGGAACGATTCAGCGTCTGTGAATTTAAATTCTTCGACGATTCAAAAGGAATTAGTGAAATCTGAACCTGTCCGCCGACAGGTCTACCGAGCGAATCTAAAATTTTTCCGCCGAGCGACGAACCGATCTGCGTTGCCACATCTATCTCCGCCGCATCTTCGGCACTTTTCAGTTCGACCGGAAAACTCGTCTTTTCCCAATCCCAGAGCGTCGTATGCGTCGGCGGCAGTATAAATCTGAAATTATATTTTCCGGCTGTCAGATTTTTTAGGCTGAACTTTCCATTCGCGTCCGTTTGCGCTTCAAATTTTTGATTTGCTCTTTCGGCAACGATTTTTACTCCCTGCATCGCGCCGACGAATTTCGGGCTTACGCCGCCGTCAAAGTCGTAAACATATTCCCTTATACTCCCGTAAATTCTCGGTTCCGGCTTGCCTCCAATATAAGCGCGAATCATTTCCAATTCTTCTGTGACGGCTTTAAGATTGTTGGTCAATGTACAGATGCTCGTGATCATCGCTGCGCCGACGATTTCCTTTCTTGAATTTTCGGAATTTCCCAAGACGGTTCGCGCAACCATATTCTCGTCGCTTTTCCCTATCGGTAATGCGAAAATAAAGTATTTTTTTCCGACTTCAAACGGGTATCCGCAAGCAGCGGTATTTCCAGCTGTAAAAATCGTC
>SXVE01000468.1 GCA_005790265.1 Acidobacteriota bacterium
CAAACTGATCGAAACGGACGCGCAATTGTCCATCGTCGCCGAAGCGGGCGACGGAAAAGAAGCACTCGAATTAATCGAAGTTCACCAGCCGCAAATCGCGGTTCTGGACATTGATATGCCCGTCGCCGACGGTTTCGCCGTCGTCCGCGAGCTGCACAAAAAAGCTTCGCCGGTCGCGGTGATTTTTCTGACGATGCATGGCGAACGCGCGATTTTTGAAGCCGCGATGGATTTGGAAGTCAAAGGCTACGTGCTGAAAGACAGCGCGGTCAGCGATGTCGTCGCCGCGATTAAAACCGTTGCGAAAGGTCAGGCGTTTTTGAGTCCGGCGCTGTCGTCTCTGCTGCTCAAACGCCGCCGCCGCGCCGAAACGCTCGAACAGGAAAAACCCGGTCT
The DNA here is from genome assembly GCA_005790265.1 of Acidobacteriota bacterium. Classification (GTDB taxonomy): domain Bacteria; phylum Acidobacteriota; class Blastocatellia; order Pyrinomonadales; family Pyrinomonadaceae; genus SXVE01. Next base: position 397 of record SXVE01000468.1, read on the forward strand.
GCACCAGCTCACGCCGTCGGAAAAAAGAGTTTTGGATTTGATTGCCGAAGACAAAACCTCAAAGGAAATCGGCGAAGAATTATTCATCAGCCGCCGCACCGTCGAAGGTCACCGCGCTAACATCTCGCGCAAACTCGGTTTAAGCGGCACGCTCGCGCTCGTCAAATTCGCCGCCACCTACAAATCGGAAATTTGATTGCAAGTAGCTTCATAAATTTAAATGTAACCGCACAGCATTATTTTCAAAAAAATTAGCCGCAAATAACGCGAATAACACGAATAAAATATAAAAATAATTCGTGTTATTCGCATTATTCGCGGCAACAAATCTTTAAATTTACTCGAATACTTACACAGATTTAATTTTTAGCGAAAAATTACACAAACGACGATTATTTCTCCTGCGTTTTTTTAATCTTCGCCGTTCCAATCCGCTTACATCTTTTGCCGAAAACACGTATCAATACCTATTTGAATCGCGTAGCAATACCTATTTCAAAGCCGCCGAAATTCCCGCAAACTTGCTTTGGCTGAACTTTTTATTCGACAGGAAATTACTGATGAAATTTTTGATTGTGGACGACAATGAGCGCGCGCGCGGCATGATTCGCAAATATCTGCGCCAATTGTCCGACGATTTCGACGAATGCGCCGACGGTTCGGACGCGCTCGATTGTTACGAAAAAACGCGCCCCGATTGGGTTTTAATGGACTGGGAAATGAAGCGAATGAACGGCTTGGAGGCGACGCGGCGCATCATCGAAAAACATCCGCAGGCGAAAATTCTGATGGTAACGAATCACGACAAAAAAGATTTGCGGCAGGCAGCAACCGAAGCGGGCGCGAAAGGTTTTGTGACGAAAGACGATCTGCTCGCGCTGCGTCCGTTTTTTAACGAAGTTTAGAAATATTACAAGCTTTTTTTAAAAACATTGAGGGAAAATTCACTAATCCGAACGGCGTCTGTCCGAGAAAAAAATTAGAGAAATTATATTTAGAGCAATTGTATTTTATGAGAATCACGATTCTGAGCGTTTTCCTGCTGACTTTTCTGTTCATTTTTTCGGGGCAAACATTTGCCGCTAATTTTGTCGTTAAAAACATAGGCGATGGCGACTACGGAGGAAGATGCGACTCTCGCTGCACTCTGCGCGCCGCGGTTAACGCCGCCAATAATTCGCCGACGGACGACACGATCAGTTTTGATCCGGTGCTTACTTTCTTTCGCGGCACCATCGTTTTTTTGAACACCGAGCTGATGATCAACAACGCGGGAACACTGAGCATCAACGGACCCGGCGCGCACGTTTTGGCGATTGACGGCAGCGCGGGAACCGACCGCATCTTTAATGTGAACGGCGCGACGGTTACGATTCAAGGCGTAACGCTATCGGGCGGCAACGGACCGGGCGCGGCGGTTAGTGTTCGCGGCGGCGGGCTGACCCTTGAATCGGTCGTCGTGCAAAACAATTCGGGTTTGGGCGCATTCGCCTTCGGCGCGATCAGCTTGCAAGGAACCGGCGGCGTCGCCATGAACGTCGTCATTGCGAACTCGACCATTTCAGGCAATACGGATTTTACCGGCTGCCCGGCGATTTACGCCGATAACGCCGTGTCCCTGAATGTTACGAACACCACCGTTTCCGGTAATTCGACGACAGCAGCCGGTTTTGGAGCCGGCGCGGTTTGTGTTTGGGGCAATTCATCGGCGACCTTCCGCAGCACAACGATTTCCGGCAACGCGGGAGGCACGGGCGGCGGCGGCGGCGGCGGTATCTATATTCAAGGCACTGCGCGGGTCGATCTGGGCAATACGATTGTCGCCGGAAATACTTCTCCGAATCGCGGTCCCGATTTGTACCGATTTGATGACGGCAGGACAAACTTTACGTCGCAGGGCGGCAATGTGATCGGCGACAACAGCGGCAATCCGGCGGCTCCGAACGCGACCGCCTTTCCGACCGGAAATCCGAACCAAAACGGCGACCGAATCGGCACGGCGGGAAGTGTAATTAATCCGCTGCTCGCGCCGCTTGCCAACAACGGCGGCATAACTCCGACGCGTGCGCTGCTCGCGGGCAGTCCGGCGATTGACACGGGCAGAAACTCGCTCGCAACCGCTTTCGGACCGACGACCGACCAGCGCGGCGTGGTGCGAATTCAGGACGGCGACAACGACGGCACGGCGACGGTTGACAGCGGCGCGTTTGAACTTGCCGAGATTTTCACGGTTGATACGATTGAGGATAACGAGGCTTTGTCAGCTTGCACGACGGCGACGGCGAACGATTGCAGTTTGCGCGGCGCAATCGCCAGAGCGAACCAGACCCTCGACAACGACCGCATCGGCTTTGCGCTTCCCGCCGGGATCAACACTATTACATTGACTCACGGCAGCCTGGAAATTAATAATGAGGCGACAGCAGGCGCATTGACGATTACCAATTCGACGGGCGCGGGCAATCTGCTGATTTCCGGCAACAATGTCTCGCGTGTCTTTCTTGTGCAATCGGGCGCAAATCTGACGCTCAACGCAGTCACCGTCACAAAGGGCAATACGCCCGGCAGCGGCGGCGGCATTTTCAAATATCCGCTCAGCACGGTATTGCTCATAAACTCGGCGGTCAGCGGAAATACGGCACAAAACGGCGGCGGCATTTACAACGACCAGGGCGCAGTGACGCTCTCGAACTCGACGGTCAGCGGAAACGTCTCGACCGGCAACGGCGGCGGCATTTTCAATAATTTTCGCAGCACGGTATCGCTCTCGAACTCGACGGTCAGCGGAAACACGGGACAAAACGGCGGCGGCATTTACAACAACGAAGGCACAATCAATTTAACCGGCGCGACCATCGCCTACAATTCCGCCGCAACGTCGGGCGGCGGAATTTTCAACGCCGGCGGAACGATGAATCTGCTTAACACGCTCATCGCTAAAAACACTAATTCCGCCGCGCCCGATTTCTCCGGCGCAGTCGCATCGGGCAGCACGTTCAACTTAATCGGCGACAGCACGGGAACGACCGGCATCACCAACAGTGCGAACGGCAATCAAGTCGGCAGTTCAGCCGCGCCGATTGATCCGAAACTCGATTCGACGCTCGCGCTGAACGGCGGCACAACGCAGAATCACGCTCTTTTGTCCGGTTCACCCACCATTGACAAAGGCAGCGCGACCGGAACCGATCAGCGCAATTTGACTCGTCCGCAAGACAACACCGCGATTCCGAACGCGGCGAGCGGAAACGGAGCCGACATCGGTGCATTTGAAATGCAGCTTGCGCCGACGGCGGCAGGCGTTACAGTTTCGGGCAAAGTCGTTACGCAGTCGGGCAGAGGTATAAGAAATGTGGTTATCACAATATCCGATCTGCACGGCAACACCAGAACGGCAAGAACGTCTGCTTTCGGTTATTTCCACTTTACCGACGTTCAGGCGGGTGAAACTTACATTATCTCAGCGACCGCCAAACGCTTTACGTTCAGCCAATCGTCGCAAGTCTTAACCGTCGGTGAAGACGCGGGCGAACTCAACTTCATCGCCGACTCAAGCTCCGGTTCAGGCTTTTGACGCCATCGCCGTTGAGCGTCGTGTAAAACAGCTTCGCGAATCTGTTTTACACGACGCTCATAAAAGAC
>SXVE01000469.1 GCA_005790265.1 Acidobacteriota bacterium
ATTTCCTATGATTTGAAAGGGACGACCGAAATTTCTTACAGAGGAATGAAGCTCGAAGGCGAAATCAGTATTCTGCGCCAAAAAAACGAACGATACGCGGAGATTATGAATTCCCCGTCGAGCGGCGAGATTCGGCAGATTTACGACGGAAAAAAGGCTTTTATGCAAACCGCTTACGGAATCGAAAGAGAAGCGGCGCAAACCGCAAAAATCGAAGAAATCGAGCTTTTCGCGCCGTTTTATAATCTGATCAAAAAAGATTTTTTCAAATCGCTCGATTACCTCGGCGCTTACGATATGCTCGGAAAAAAGGCGCACGTCATTGAAGCGATCACGGCTGAAGATCAGAAAATAGCTTTTGCGTTCAGCGTTGAAACAAAAATGCTGGTCAGCTACACGCAGCAAAATTACGTCGTTTTGTTTGATGATTACCGCCCGGTCGAAAAAGTGCGTTTGCCGTTCGTTTTCAATCGCGGATCAGTGATGAACATTCGTCTCGATGAAATCAAGTTGAATTCGCCGATTGCCGAAAGCAATTTCGCCGTCAGCGAGAATTGCTATGACCGCGCAAATTAGACGGTCGGAATTTCTCGTTCGCTCGACCGATGTATTATGATAGCTGAAAATTTTCAGAAATTTTTTAGCTAAACTATGAATAAAAAAACTATCAAAGACATTGACATCAAAGGCAAACGGGTTTTTATTCGCGTTGATTTCAACGTGCCGATTAAAAGCGGGAAAATCGAAGACGATACGCGAATTCGCGGCGCGCTGCCGACGATTCGATACGCGATTGAACAAAATGCGAAAGTCATTCTCGCTTCGCATTTGGGCAGACCTTTGAAAGATAAAGCGAAAGCCGAAGAAAAGAAAATTCCGTATGACGCGAGTAAATATTCGCTCAAAATCGTCAGCGAAAAACTCGCCGAACTGCTCGGTAAAGACGTTCAATTTGTTGAAGACTGCGTCGGCGATGCGGTTAAAACCAAAGTCGCATCATTGAACGAAGGCGATGTTGTGCTGCTCGAAAATTTGCGTCTGCACGCCGAAGAAGAAGCGAACGACGACGATTTTGCGAAACAACTTGCCGAGTTTGCTGATGTTTACGTTAACGACGCGTTCGGCGCGGCGCATCGAGCGCACGCTTCGACTGCCGGAATCACGAAATTTGTTGAAAATTCCGTCGCCGGACTTTTGATGGAAAAGGAACTCGATTTTCTCGGTCGCGCGCTCAACAATCCGGAACGTCCGTTCGTCGCGATTCTCGGCGGCGCAAAAGTTTCCGACAAAATTCCCGTGATTGAATCTTTAATCGAGCGCAAAGTTGATAAATTATTGATCGGCGGCGCGATGGCTTACACGTTTTTCAAAGCAAACGGTTTAACAATCGGTAAATCTTTGGTTGAAGACGAAATGATGCCGAAAGCACTGGAAATCGAGCGATTAGCGAAAGAAGCGGGCGTTGAACTGATTCTGCCGACCGATCACCAGGTCGTTGATTCTTACGATCCGCTTAATTCGCGCAAAACAATTCCGGTCGAATTCACCAATAAAGGTCTGGTCGGACTCGACATCGGCATTGAAACGGCGGCGATTTTCAAAAACGCGCTCGACGGCGCGAAAATGATTGTCTGGAACGGTCCGATGGGAATGTTTGAGGAAAAACCGTTTGACGCCGGAACGATTGCCATCGCCGAAGCCGTCGCGGAAGCGACCGAAAAAGGCGCGGTTTCAATCGTCGGCGGCGGCGATTCGGTTTCCGCCGTCAATCAAGCCGGGCTTGATGAAAAAATCTCGCACATCTCAACCGGCGGCGGCGCAACGCTCGAGTTTTTAGCCGGAGACGTGCTGCCGGGCGTCGAAGCGCTCAACGAGCAATAAATTTTGTTAATTTGTAACGGGAAATCAAGGAAGCGGATTCAAGTCTGGATTCGCTTTTTTTTAAATTTATTGCAACGATTAATGCAGTATCCGCATCATTTACAGGATTTCGCAATTTTCAACTGTAAATTGTTCGTTTTTTGTTCGCTCGCGAAAACGCGGTTTTGAATCTGAAAACCAAAATTTTACCGCAATTTGCGAAAGCGCCGGTATATTTTTTTTCACCGTTTCGGACGTAATACTTTAAAGCATAGGAAAACCAATTTTATTTGTCGTTTATTAAACGGAACGGTTTTAGACGCCGGTTGACGTTTTAATAAAACGCTTATTTTGATTGGTTTTAGATTGATTTTAGATAAAGAAGGCGATAAAATATCAGCTTTCATTAACACGCAAAATTTAACCCTATTTAATTTACAATTGACAAAAGTTTTTCGCAGAAAAACCTTTAACGCCGGTTCAAAATCCCTGTTTGAACGAGCTTTTATCAAAAATGGTTTTTCGGTCAGAATTTTAAATTATCATTTAAGGAATTTCCATGGCTAGAATTAACAATTCCCGCAAAAAATCAGGTTTTTCGCTGATTACACTCTTCACCATTATTTTTGCCGTTTTCTCCATTTCGTTCGGCACGATTATTTACTCGGCGAGTTCCAAAAGCGCCGAACCGGAACAGGTCAACGAACAAACAATCGAAGCCGAAACCGGCAAATTCATCGTCCGTCCTGAACGCGCCGTGATCGCAGATGACGAAGCGACAGTGCCAGAAGCGATTTTCACCGTCAATGACGGCGGCGATACGAAAGACGCAACGCCGGGAAATGCGGTTTGTGCGGATGCAGCGGGAAAATGTACTTTGCGCGCGGCGATTGAAGAAGCGAATGCGGCTGCCGGAATTGACGAAATCAAATTTGAATTTAACGTTCCGACGGAAATTCAGTTGAACGCGGGGCTTTCACCAGCCGGGTTAATCATCACGCAGCCCTTAAAAATTACCGGTTCGGGAGCCAGAAATCTGACGGTCAAGGGAAATTCGGCGACGACTGCCGGAATCTTAAAAATTAACTCGGGCGTTGTCGGCGTTAATATCAGCGGAATCACCATCGCCAATTCCGGCGGTCACGGCATCAACAATGAAGGCGAGTTGACGCTCGCTGACATCGCCGTGAAGGGAAACGGCACCGGAATTAACAGTGCCGGAAAACTCGTTGTGACTCGCGCAACAATCAGCGGCAACAGCAAAAGCGGATTGGTAATCGCCGCAAGCGCGGACGTCAATATCAGCAACACAACCGTTTCGGGCAACCAATCGGCGACAAACGGCGGCGGAATCAACAGTTTGAGCGCCAATGTGGTGCTGAATAACGTAACGATTACCGGCAACTCAGCCACGGAAAAAGGCGGCGGCATCTACTATGACAACGCATCAACCGGTTTCAGCGTGCGCAATACGATTATCGCCGGAAACACAGCCGCTTCAAACCCTGACGTTCACGCGGTTAACGGCAAGTTTACGACGCGCGGCAATAATTTAATCGGTAAAAATGTCGGCAGCACCGGTTTTGAAAACAGCAACAGTAATGACAAAGTCGGAACGAACGGCTCGCCGATTGATCCGCTGCTCAAACCGCTGCGAAACAACGGCGGGCAAACGGATACGCATGCGCTTTTAGCCGATAGCCCGGCGTTAAACTCGGGAAATAACTGCGTGGTCGAAGTCAGCTGCCGCCTGGGCAATGCGACAGCCGGTTTGGTTAACGATCAGCGCGGTGCTGATTATCCGAGAGTTTTTCAAGACACAGTTGAAATCGGTGCTTTTGAATCTTTTTATCCGGCTCCGACTATTACTTCGATCAGTCCGGAAAACTCGGTGGCGGGCGGCGAACCGTTTGAATTAACAATTAACGGAACGAAATTCGTCGCTGATTCCGTCGTTAAATGGAACGGACAGAGCCGTCAAACGACTTTTGTTTCAAATACGCAATTAAAAATTCAGGTTACGGCGGCGGATATCGCGACCAAAGGCGAGTATGCGATTACCGTAACCAATCCGGAACCGGGCGGCGGAACATCGCTGGCAGTCAGTTTTATCGTTCCCGATTGCGCATATTCGATTAATCCGTCGCAACAAAGCGTTGCGGCATCGGGCGGAGTCATAACAGTGAACGTGACGGCGCAAAACGGCTGTCGCTGGACGGCAGTATCAAACGTTCCCTGGCTGATCGTCGGCGGCAGCGGAAACGGCAACGGAAACGGCACGGTTTCGATTACGGTCGCCGCCAATCCTGGCGTCGTGCGTCCCGGGGCGGTAACGATTGCCGGACAAACATTCACAGTTGATCAGGCGGCAGGTTGCAGTTTTTCGATTGCTCCGAGTGTTTACACAGCACCGGCGGCAGGCGGGGCGGGAAGTTTTACTTTGACGGCTTCCGATGCAGGCTGCGGCTGGTCGGCTACGAGCAGCGCCCCGTGGATTACCGTTATTGACGGCAGCGGAAGAGGTTCAAAAACAATCAACTTTACGGTTGCCGCACATACATCCACTCCGCGAAGCGGCGAAATAAAAGTTGGCAATCAGACGTTTACAGTTAATCAGGTTTCCGGTTGTAATGCCGCGCTCAATCCGACCAGCGCAAACGTCACTGCCGCCGGAGTTTCCGGTTCATTTAATATTTTACTGGGCGAAGGCTGCGGCTGGGCGGTTTCAAGCACCGATACGTGGATTTCGATTACCACGGCGGTCAGCGGCACCGGCAATGGATTGGTTAACTTCACAGTCGCGGCAAATCAAGGTCCGGCGAGATCAGGGAAAATCAAAGTCAACGACAAAGAGTTCAGCATCAATCAGGAAAGCGGTTGTGCTTTTACGGTTGCAACCACTCCGATTAATATCGGCAGCGGCGTTTACAACGGAAGCGTTGCCGTCGGCACAAGTGATCCCGGCTGCGTCTGGTCGGCGCAGACAAACGATTCCTGGATTACGGTTGCCGGAAACAGTGAAAACAGAACCGGCAGCGGCACAGTTCAATTTTCGGTTGCGGCAAACAACGGTCCGCCGCGTGAAGGAGCGATTAGCGTCGCAGGAAAAACCATCCGCATATTTCAGGCTGACGGTTGCACAATTAATATTGCGCCGCTCACACAGAATTTTACAGCCGCAGGCGGAACCGGATCATTTGCCGTGACTGCATCAAATTCCGGTTGTCGCTGGACGGCGAGCAGCAATAGTTCTTGGGTAACGATCACTTCCGGCACTGAAGGCGAAGGAAACGGAAGCGTAAGTTTCACGGTTGCGCAAAACATTGGGTTAGAAAGAAACGCGGAAATTATAGTCGGCGGTAAAAAATTCGACATTAGACAAAGTAACGGCTGTACCTTCTCGCTGCCTGTGACCGCAAAAGATGTGGCAGCGGCAGGCGAAACATTTACATTTGCGCTGAATGCGAGCGCGTCCGGCTGTTCGTGGACGGCGCAATCAGACGTGCCGTGGATTGCAGTCAACCCGACAAGCGGAACGAGCGGCGCGACGATTTCATTAGTGGTCGCCGCAAATACCGGACCGAGCCGAACCGGAAAAATTAACGTCGGCGGGCAAATTTTCACAGTTACTCAAGCGAGCGGCTGTACATTTTCGCTGTCCTTTACCAGCACAATTTTCGACGCTGCTCAAGGCGTCGGAAGCTTTGAAATCAGAACAAATAATTCGGGTTGTACCTGGACTGCAACCGCTTCGGAAACTTGGATTACTTTTGACGGCGCCAGCACGGGCACGGGCACGGGCACAATTTCTTATATCATTCAGGCAAACATCAATCCGGAAAGATCTGGCTATATCACCGTTGGCGGACAGCGTTTTGATATCACTCAGCGTAACGGGTGTGTTTATTCACTTCCGAACACAATCGCTTCGATTCCGGCAGGCGGCGGTGCATCAACTTTTACGATCAATTCAGGCGGGCGATGCCCGTGGACGGCGGTGAGTAATGATAACTGGATTACCATTACCGGCGGCGCATCGGGAACGGGAAGCGGCATCGTCAGCTATACGGTTGCGCCGAATCCGGGACCGGCGCGAGAAGGCACGATTACGGCGGGCGGTAGAACATTCAACGTCAAACAAGACAGCGGGTGTTCGTTTACCATCGTTCCGGCTGAATTAAATGTTCCGGCAAGCGGCGGAACCATTCCGGTAACGATTACGGCAAGCGATCAGCGTTGTACGTGGACGGCGCGCAGCGATAATGACTGGATCACGATTTCCGGCGTTGCGAGCGGAACGGGGAACGGAACGATTCAAGTCGTCGTCGCCGCAAATATTTCGCCGGAGCGATCGGGTTCGATCACCGTCGCGGGCAGAACAATTCCCGTTCGCCAAGGAAACGGCTGCGTTTACAGTTTGTCGCCGACGAGCGCGAGCGTCAACGAAAACGGCGGAAATCGAAACTTTAATGTTAATACCGGAGCGGGCTGCACGTGGACGGCGACCAGCAATTCCAATTGGATCAGCATCACCGGCAACGCAAGCGGCAGTGGCAACGGTACCGTGCAAATTTCAATCGGCACGAACACCGGCGATGAAAGAACGGGAACAGTCACCGTCGCCGGGCAGATATTCACTGTTTATCAAGTCAATTTAATCGTCAGCAATACCAATGACAGCGGAAGAGGAAGTCTTCGCCAAGCGGTGATCAACGCCAATAATACGCCGGGAGACGATATCGTCACTTTTAACGGCGCAATCGGTTTAATTTCATTGACCAGCGGCGAAATCGAGATTGTCAATAATGGCAGTTTGGAAATCAGAGGACCCGGTTCGCAATTGTTAATTATTTCGGGCGGTAATTCCAGCCGAATTTTTCACTCGAACAAAGCGAACGTCACGATCAAAGATTTGACTTTGGCGAATGGCAACGGCGTCGGCAAAGATTCAGCCGTGTTCGCTCCGAAAGGCGGCGCGATTTACGCTTACCAAGGATCGCTGACGGTAGACGGTTTGCAAATTGTGTCGAACAGACTCGGCTCAGGTGATATCGGCATGGGCGGCGGAATATTTTTTGACAACGTGACGAACAGCTTTGTCAAAAATTCAACGTTCTACAACAACAGAGCTTCAAATGCGGGCGGAGTTTACACGCAGTATTCGGTTTTGACCGTCAGCAATTCAACGTTTGCCGATAATGTGGTAACCAGAGCGGGCGGCGGAATTTACTCGGTCGGCACAACAACTTTGAAAAACGTGACGATCAGCGGCAATGTTTCGACATCGGCAACCCCAGAAGGCGCCGGAATCAGCGTGTGGGGCGGATCGCTGTTTTTGGGGAATTCGATTGTTGCCGGCAACATCGGACCCGAAATCACTTTTAATACCGGAGAAGTTTCATCTTTGGGTAATAACTTGGTCGGCGATTCGCTCGGCGATTCATCGGACACAAAAAACGCCGTTACTTTTGTTTCCAACGATTTATTAAATATTCCGCCGAAACTCGCACCGCTTTCGCGTTACGGCGGACTGACTCCGACGATGGCATTGATGCCGGGCAGTCCGGCAATCAACGCGGGCAACAGCGCGAATGTCGGTTCGTTCGACCAGAGAGGTTCGCTGAGAGTTGTCGGCGGAAGTGTTGACATCGGCGCTTTTGAATACAATATTTCGATGCAGCCGGAATTATCAAATTTACCGAACGGAACTTTGGGAACTTATTATTCGCAGGCGATGTCTTCGGCGCGGCTCGATAATCTGCCGCTTCCGGGACCGTTTATTTACAAATTACTGGACGAATCAGCATTGCCGCCCGGATTATCGTTGACGACCGGCGGATTGTTGCAAGGCGTTCCGACAACACCGGGAGTTTATAATTTCCACGTCGTTGCCAGTCTGCCGACAGAAATGGCGGCGGTGAACAAATATACGATTTCGGTTGACTGCACATTTGCGCTCAGTCAAACAAATTTCAGCTACGGACGCTCTGGCGGAACCGGTGCGTTGACGATGACCAGCTCTGCGGGCTGTAACTGGACTCCGTCAACAAATGCTAACTGGATTACTATTACTTCCGCGCTGAACGGAAGCGGCAACGGCTCGATTGCGTTTACGGTCGCGCCGAATTTAGAAGGTGCGCGAACCGGGACGATTACCGCCGGTGGGCAGACAATTACAATTAATCAGGCGGCTGGCTGCGCTTACAGTTTGACGGCAACGACGGCAAATATGCAGTCTGCGGGAGGAACAGGCAACTTCGGCGTCACGACTGAAAGCGGCTGTCCGTGGACGGCTTCGACGAGCGCAGATTGGATCACAATCACGAGCGGCACTCCGGGCTCAGGCAACGGAACGGTGAATTTTACGGCGGCAATCAATAATTCGTCTGCCAGAACAGGAACGATCACTGCTGCCGGACGAACTTTTACCGTTAGTCAGGAAGCGTTTGTCGTGCAGAATACGAAGCGAGATTTTGATTTCGACGGCGACGGCAAAGCCGACATCGGACTTTTCCGACCGCAGGACGGAGTCTGGCATCTGCAAAATTCAACCAGCGGATATGCCTCGAAACAATGGGGCGAATCCACGGATAAAATTGTGCCCGCCGATTATGACGGCGATAAGAAAACCGATCACGCAGTTTTTCGCGGCGGTTATTGGCACATTATCAAATCTTCCGATGGACAATACAGCGGAATGCAGTTCGGCGAAGCGACTGATATTCCGCTGCCCGGCGATTTCGACGGCGACGGCAAAGCGGACATTGCAGTTTTTCGTCCGTCGAGCGGAACTTGGTACATCATGGGAAGCCGCAGCGGTTTCGTTTATCAACAATGGGGCGCAGCGACCGACCGACCGGTTGCGGCAGATTTCGACGGCGACGGCAAAGCCGATATGGTCGTTTACCGTCCGTCAAACGGAACCTGGTATCTGCTGAGAAGCCGTGACGGATTTTATTCGCAGCAATGGGGCGAAGCGACCGATAAAATGGTGGTCGGCGATTATGACGGCGACGGAAGAGCTGATATCTCGGTTTGGCGTCCGTCCAATGGAAACTGGTATATTTTGCAGAGCCGTAATGGTTTTACCTCGTCGCAGTTCGGAATGGCGGGTGATTTGCCGACGGCGGCTGACTACGACGGCGACGGGAAAACCGATTTGGGCGTTTACAGAAACGGAAGCTGGTATGTTTTCGGCAGCGCAACCGGTTTCGCTTCATCTACTTTCGGAACGGCAACGGATAAGCCAATCGCGAATTCGTTTGTTCCATAAACAGTGGAGCAAAAATAAAAATCGCATTTTTTGCACAGCGATTAACACGAAAAAACGAAGAGCCGCTTATTTAGAAATATAATCGGCTCTTCGTTTTTTATGCTTTTTAACAAAACTGTTAAAGCATCACAATTTCAATTTCTGCACCGAATTTAATTCAACTTGGTTTTATTTAAATCAATCTAATTTTCCTCTTCGGTTATATTCCGCGATCAGGAACGAGCGCGGCGCGAAAACCGAGCAAAGTCCAGTCAGCGTCGGTTTCGACTCGCTGAACATACGAAAAATCTCCGGGGCAGTTTGAGCCGACGGCGTAACAAATCGCGTTACCTTGATCGTCGCGATAAGCCGCTAATTCGAGCGATTTGGTTTCACTACATTCTTGATGAAAAATACTGCCGATTAAATTAAAAACAATCGGCGGGCAGATCGCTAAACGATAACCGGCGGGCATTAAGCTGCGCGAACGCCAATCGGAATTGATCATATCGCCCAGGTTTTTCAGCGAAGTGTAATCGTGCGCAAACCGCGTTCCGGAAGTGAAGCCGGCGCGTCCGATATATTTTGCGAACGGGTCGGCGGTCGAATCAAAACCGTAAGGCGTGCCGTAAAATTGCCGATTTCTCGGCAAATAATCCGGTTTGATCGTGGTTTCGACGCCGATAATTTTTCCTTGATGACGGCGATGGGCGGCGGTGAGCGATTGACGCAAACTGACTGCGCCGTAATGCTGCGGCGCGGCGGAAAAGTCGCGCGCGCGTTTCGGGTAAAGATGCTTGAGGTAATTATCATCAAACGGAACGACTTTTTCTGACGGAACAACGTGCCATTCGATATTGAACTGCGCCAGATGAGCCGCCATTTGCGCTGTTATTTCCGGCACTAATACGTCATCTTCAAGCAGTTTGGCGTCGCCTGCCAAGCCGAAGAAATCACGCAGTTTCGTTTCGCGTTCGCTTAAATTTTCCAACATTTTTATATTTATACTCCCATTATCAAAGTTTATTTCAGTTTCCGAAAACATTATTGCGGCAAAAGAATCTCACTGTAAACCTGCGCCTCATTTGACACCTTTCAATAAATACTTTAAATTACGAATAGTTCATTTTCCGAACTATTTTGGAGATCAATTTTAATGTCCGTTTTAGAAACTAGAGCCGCAGAACTGAAAAAGAATATAGATGTGATTACATCGCACTTTAAGTCTATTTCTTCGATTACATCGAGCGACGAACTGAATTTGCAGGAATTGAAGATCGTTGACTTTATCGGTCAGCGAGAATCTTGCATTATGCGCGAAATCGCCGAAAATATGAAGGTCGCCGTCAGCACGATGACCGGAATTATTGATAAATTGGAAGATAAAGACTTTGTTAAACGCGAGCGCAACGATGAAGATCGGCGTATTGTGCGCGTGATGCTGACGAACAAAGGACAAAAAATTTATCAGGCTTTTGTCGAAAGTCATATGGAACTGAGCCGCCGAATGCTGCAATCGCTGGCGGAAGACGAACAAAAAATTTATCTGGAACTGACGAAAAAAATCGCGCAGGGCGCCGAACATTACATTGCCGCTAATACGGCGGTTTAACAATCCTTAAAAAATTTTGCAATAATAGTTCGATTTTCGTAATATTTCAATTAAGTAATATTTGCATCATATATAATACGAGACAAAAATGAATTATGCGGCGAAGCATAATTAGATATTTATCAAGGTTTCCTAGGATTAAGCTTAGTGAAAAAGTGCACAAATAAATCACCGCTGATTTTATTGGTATAACGCCCAACGAGTTTTGTCGAAAAGCGTTGCCGGTTAAAAAATCAGAAGGGAATTTGGTCAGAACAAAAAAAGTTTAAGGACTTACAAAGTTAAGGTTTATGTTGAAACGAAATAAATTTTCCGCCGCGATTCTGAGCGGAGTTTTCATCGGCGCAACGCTGTTCGCGGCAGCGTGCGGCGGCTCAAAAGAAGTGAGCGTGAATGTTAATTCGCAGTCAAATGCGGCGTCAACCGCGGTTGAAGTAACAACGGCGCAGGCGGAAGCGCGAACGGTTCCGGCATATTTGCAGGCAACCGGAAGTTTGATCGCCGAAGAGCAGTCTGACATTGCGCCGCAAGTTTCAGGACAGGTTATCGCGACGCCGGTTGATGTCGGCGCGTTTGTCGGTCAGGGCGACGTGATTGCGAGGCTTGACGACCGCGACGCGCGGCTTCGTCTTCAGCAGGCGCAGTCGGGCGAAGAACAGGCGCAGGCGAACGTTCGCGCGGCGGAAGTTAGAATCGGACTCAGCCCCGGTCAGCAGTTTAATCCGAACAATGTGCCGGAAGTGATTGCCGCACAGCGCAATACCGAAGCGGCGCAGGCGCAGATTCGCAACGCCGAAGCGCAAATTGCCAATTTGCAGGCGCAATCGCGGCTTGCCGAAGACACGGCGCGGCGTTACGCGAATCTTTTGCGCACCGGCGATATTTCGCGCATCGCTTACAATCAGGCGCAGACGCAAGCCGAATCAGCGGCGGCGCAAGTTAATGCGACGCGCGAACAAGTCAACACGGTTC
>SXVE01000059.1 GCA_005790265.1 Acidobacteriota bacterium
ACGCGGCGAGTTTTGCAAAACTCGCCGCTTCTTCCTTTTTTATTTTTCGATGCTTGATTAACCTGCCGCCGGAACTGCCGGTTGTTCGGTTACGTTGGCGCCGTCAATTTTTTCAATCGCTTCTTTGTAAACCACAATATCTTTGGCGGTTTCCATTTTCTGTTTGGTCGCGGCGAGATATTCGGCAAAAACTTCGCTTCGTTTTTGCTGCCGCATTGATTGAACTAACGTATCGCGCTGTTTGGCGAAATCGTCCATATTGGCATCCGTTCGTTTGTTGACGGCGACGATGTAATAATTATCGCCGATTTGAATCGGAGCGGTTGTCGCCGCGCCTTCTTTCAAATTAAAAATGGCGTTTTCCAGTTCTTCACTCGTCGAAGCCGACGGTCCTTGTCCGAGCGGCGAGCCGAGAATAAAGCTTTTCTGTTCCTGCGCTTTCAACCCTTTGCTCTGCGCCGCTGTGCCGAGAGCAGCGGCTGAAGTTGCGCCCTGCGCGATTTCCTGTGCGATTTGTCCGACTTGGTTGCGCGCTTTTTCCATTTTGACGACTTCGGCAACCTGATTTTTCACTTCTTCAAAATCAGCATCGCGCGGCGCTTTTTTGTCAACGAGCAGCGGAATCGCAAAACCGTTTTGAATCGGAATGCGGTCGCCGACATCGTTCGGATTTTCAATTTTCGCGATGCCTTCTTCAAACTGCGGCGAGACGCCGATGTTTTCCACATCATCGCCCGGTTTAACATACCCGGTTTCCCTGACCATTTCCTGCGCGCTCATATTCGCTTCCGCCGCAAACTGCTGCGCCGTCGCCTGCACGTCTTTGTTCTGCTGCAAAGCGGCGGTTACTTTCTGCGCGAGTTCGGCGGCAACTCCGTAAGCGCGGCGGTTTCTAAGACTGACTTCCAATTCTTTTCGCGCGTCTTCAAACGATTTCGGAACGTCTTCGCCGCGACGCAGAATAAACATTCTGCCTTGATACGTGATCGGTTCGGTTACTTCGCCCGGCTGCATCGTCAAAAGCTGCTGATACGGATCGTCGGGTTTATTCGTGTTCTGGCGCACCGGACCGGCGAGTTTTCCGCCGTTGCCCGCCGTCGCCGGATTTTCCGATTGTCCTTTAGCGAGCTCGCCGAACGCTTCTTCGGAAATTTTTCCGCCGTCTTTGCGCGCGGTTTCGACGATTTGGTTAGCTTTTTCCGTTACCTGCGCTTCCTGTTCCGGTCGCGGAATGCGAAGCACGATTTCCTGTCCGTTAACGCCCGCTTTTTTGCGTTCCGGCGGCAATTTATCGTATTCCGCGCGCAAATCTTCGTCGGAAAGTTGGATTTTTTCGCCGATTTTCGCCGTGTTCAAAAACACGTAGCGCACTTTTTTCTGCGGAACGCTGATGTAATAACTTTGTTTATTTTTTTCAAAGTATTGTTTGAGTTCTTCGTCCGACGGCTTGATCGTCTGCGCTAAATCGGCACTGTTGACCGGCACGTAAGTCAGATCAAACTTAGTGTTTTTGCGTTTGTAATCATTCAAAACTTCGTCTTCGGAAACGGAAACGCCCGATGTGACGAATGCTTCAAGTTTTTGCGCGCTTATTTGATCGCGCACCGATTGTTCATAACCGGAAACGCTGCCGAATTGATCGGCGGCATTTTGTTCGTAAGCCTTTTGATCGAACGGCGCGGTGCTCGTGCTGAACTGTCGGCGAATCTCGGCGGCAACTTCCGCATCAGTCGCGCGCAAACCGACCCGGTCGGCTTCGATACGCGCGATTCGATTGCGAATCAAACCGTCGAGCATAAATTTGGCGGGCAGAGTTTGACCGCCGCCGTAAGCCGCCATATTTTCTTTCTGGCGGGCGATTTCGCCGACCGTGATCGTCTCAGAGCCGACTTTCGCCGCCGCTTCTTCGCTTCGTAAAAGATTCGCTTGAACGTTGGTCGGCGTCGGCGCGTAGAAAACAACCAGACTGACCACCATTAAAACGGCAAACAATAAAAGAACAAAATTGCGTGTTCTTTCCATACGCTTGAAAAACTTTAACATTTATTTGTTTCCTGCTATTTGAAGATTTGAATTAAATTTTTAACCGTTCGGACAAACCGCGATTTTATCAGATAACCGTACAATGTCCAATGCCAAAAGGCTTTACCGATTAATTATTGCTGCGGATTTGATGCGGCAAATTTCCGAAAAGTAACCGAAGAAATTACCGGAGCGGGAAAATTTCGCTCCCGTAATTTCTGCCGCTGTAAAGTAAACCCACAGTTCGATGTTGCTGACGATGGCGATTTTTCTTTCATTTTGCCTGAATTATTTCTCTCTCATCCGTCGCGGAACTTTCCTTGAGATCAATCTGTTTACGCAGTTTTTCGGCAGCCAGACTATCAATGTTTAAAAGTTCCCCGTAATACCGTCGCGCGCCTTCGCGGTCGCCTTTCTTGAAGAGACAGATGCCTATTTCTACGCGTGAATCGGTATCTGTCAAAGATTTATCAACGGCTTTCCGAAACGCTTCGATCGCCGCCGGGTAATCTTTCAACTGTTTGCACGCCAAACCAAGATTGTAATAAGCGACTTGCACGGACGGATCTTGTTCGATTATTTCAGTAAAAGTTTGGCGCGCTTCGCGGTAATTCTTCAGCATATACTGATTCATTCCGATATAGATCTGTGTGTTAATCGAATCGTTTGCGGCTGATTGCTTAAGAAATTTTAGCGACTCTTGATATTTTTTCTGGTCATAAAGCGTTATTCCCAATTTATTGATGATTTTTAGATTGTTCTGATTAAGCCGAACGGCAAGCCGCAGTTTTTTTTCAGCGACATTGTTGTCTGAAACCGAAAGCGTTTGCCGGTATAATTCCGCCGCGGCGCCGTCGCGGTAAGAACCGTTTAATTTCGCGATTTCCGCGTCCGTGATTTTTTCGGAAACGTAGTATTCACTCATATCATCGCTAAATTGCGACGCGTTTTGCTTTCCTGAATAAACCGTGTGTTTTTCGGCGATATTCGGAGGATTTCCTTGTGCTGATCCGGTGTCGTAAGCTCGCGAATCGTAATTCTCAGCATCGCGCACAACGTGCGCCGGCGGCTGATTTAAATAAACGATATTGCCGAAAAGATACATAAAAAACGCGACAAAAATCATTAAGCCGAGCGCCGGAGCCTGAAATTTGAGCGCCGTCATATCCTTTTCCGCCTGCGCCAGTTCTTTGGCTAAAACGCTCGCTTTGGCTGACAATTCCTGCTGCTGACGGCGAACGCGCGCCGAATTTAAACGGAGCGCGACGAGCAATCCGCCGATTTCGCGTTCGATTTTTTGGCGCGTTTCCGAGCTTTTTTGTTCGACGGTTTCTTCGACTTTTTGAAACACAGTCATATCCGGCTGATACTGAAAATCCTGTTCGAGACTGCGCCGCCAATCGAGCAGTTTGCGCACGCTCGCGTCGCCCATTCCCGGCATTATCGAGCGCAAACGCGGCTGTTCAATGTCGGCGGCTGTTTTCACGCCGAAGCTGCGCAGAATCGCCAATCGTTTTTCGCCGATGCCGGAAATGTGATTTTCGGTCAGGCGAAACGATGCGAGATAATTTTCGATTTCTCGCTGAAAATGCGCGTCCTGAAATTTTTTCAACTCCAAGCGGCTGTCTCTGTGCAGATTTTGATAAGCGCCGATTTTCTGCCGAATATCAGTCAAACTAACGCCGAGTTCCGACGGCGCGAGCGCTTTCGACCATTCGGCGGCGAGCTTTTCCCAGTGCCGCCGCGCCATATCGAGATTGACTTCCAAATCAATTTTGTGCGTTTTGGCAAAATTATTAAAAACTGTGATGGAGACGATCAAAACGATGCCTAGCGGAATAAAAAAACATGCGCCCTGAGAAACGAAAATACAAAAAAGACTGACGATAATCTGAACGGCGACAATCCAGACGAGCCGTTGCTGCACAACTTTTCGCGTGTTTTGCGCCGCTTTCGATGTGGTCAGCGCGGCAACGCCTGATTTCGGCATGACCGCCGGAAGATTGCTCGAAACGTCGAGGCTCGCCACGAGATTTTCGACCGTGAAAATATTAAAGTTTTCGCCGTCCGAAAGCCGATTCGTCTGGCTGACAAACGGAAACAGCATCAATCCGGTTTGCGTTTCGAGCGCGCACCACGGACACGCATCGAGTTCGTTGTAAAAATGGTGTCCGGGATGCATTTTGCACGATTGCAGATTGTTCGATAAATCTTCGAGCGCTTCGATCCATTCGCGCGGCGTCGGACGATCTTCGGTCAAAAAAGCGCGCTCGAACATCATCGCGACGCGCGGCGAAACCGCATCGAGCGAGAGCGTTCCCGGCGGCTGTTTCACTTTCCACAAATGCGCGTCTTTGCCGTAAGCGAACCGCAGCTCGCGAATGCAGTCTTCGAGCGATTTATCTTCGCCGCCCGTGTAATTTCCGGCAAACGGGTGTCTGCCCAAAAAAAGCAGTTGAAAAACGATGACGGCGAGACCGAAATTGTCGTGTTTTTCCGCGCGTTCGACCAAACTTAAATTAACGCCCTGCAATTCCGGCGCGAGATGCGTCGCCACGCCGACTTCGCACGGATAACGGTAATCTTCGATTTTGATGCTGTAACTGTCGCAGTCAATTAACTTGACAGTTCCGTCGGCAAGCACGACGCAGTTGCCGTGATTGACATCGCCCATCACGTGTTCGCGGCGATGCAGCGCGTAAAAAGCGCGCGCGACGTTTGCCGCCGTGTGAACGAGAAATTGCCACGTCGCTTCGGGAAAATAAACACGGCGGCTTTTCAGCGAATAAAGCTCGTGAATTTCTTTGGCTTTGACGTTCGGCATTAAGAATCCGACGACTTTTCCGTTCGGCGCGTCGTGCAGAGTGTCAACAATCCACGCGGCGACTTTTAACAATTGTTCGTCTTTATTGTCCGCCATCCAGCGCAGTTTGCGCCCCTTTTCGTCGGAAATCGGCTCGTGATAAATTTTCGCGACCGTCTGCGGATCGTCAGGACACAGAAAAACCGTTCCCTCGCCGCCGCTTCCGACGCGTTCGGCAAGAACGTAAGGCTGATTTTTGCTGTCGTAAAAAGTGAGCATAAATTTTGGTAGTTATGAATGGTGAATAATGAATGATGAGAAGGATTAACCTCTTTTTTATTTATTATTCATCGCTCATCATTCACCATTTATCATTTTTCTGTTCTCCGCGATGCCAAAACGATTGTTTTGTCGTCGTCGGTTTTCTCGTTGATTTTCGGCGCGCCGAGAAAGTTTGCGAGTTTTTCGCTCAAACCGTTCATATTGCCGTTTCCGTTTTTCAGCGGCGCGATCATCGGCATCAAAAACGGTTCGTGCGGCTGATTTGTTTGATAATTGACCGCGATTGGAAAAATTCCGTCGGAAAACAAAATCACATCTTCGATTGATTGTTCAAACAACGCGAATTGCAATCGTTCGGCGGCTGTTTCGTCCGTTAAAAAATCGGTCGTATTAACGTAAAGCGCGTCGCTCGGTTCAATCGCAAAACCGTAACTTCCCTGCTCGCCCGAAGCGGAGATGACGATTCCGCCGTCGCCGATTTGAAAAAAAACCGCGCATTCGCCGCCGACGACCGCGCCGAGAAAAGTCGAAGCGTATTCGCGAATGATTTTATCGTCGGCTCGCGCCGTTTCGCCCATTTTCACTTGAAAATAAGCGATCCAGCGCCGCCCGAAATCAGCGTTGAGCGATTTGAGCGAAGCGTTTTCCGCCGCGAGAAACCGTTCGATTTGCTCGACAAAAAGCGCGCAGGCGAGTTCCGCGCCCAGATGTCCGTCCGAAGTGCTGCCCGCGCCGTCGGCAACCGCCGCGATTAATACTTCTTCCGCGCCTTTTGCGATCGTTCTGCACACGAAACGATCCTGACAAATCGTGTTTTGAGCGAGATGCGCCGCGCCGACGACCGAAGCGTGAGCGTAGCGCCAAACCGTTGAATTCATTAAACTTCCGCCCATCCGTAAGGCTTGTAATCGGGAATGTCAACTTTGTCGCCGGGATTCGAGCGCGAAACGTTTTTTAATGAAGCCGAAAGCCAGAGAAAAAATTCGTTGAAGCGAACGCCGCTCAATTTCAGCGGTTCGCGTACGCTGATCTGCCGCAGAATGTCGAAATCCGCGCCTTCGACGCCGAGCGCGAAAAACGAAAACGATTTGTTTTCTTCGCCCGCGCGAATCGCCGACGGCAGATTTTTCCAATTATCGGTCGGCGCGCCGTCGGTAATCAAAAAAATCCACGGGCGAAATAATTTGATGCCGTTGTCGCGCAAAATCTGTTTGCGATTTTGCAGCAGACCGAGTCCGCGCTGCACGGCGGCGGCGAGCGGCGTGTCGCCCGCGGCTTCGAGACGCGGCGGACGAAATTCGTCGGCGGTCGTAAAATCCTGCATCACGGCGACCGGACCGAACGTTACAACCGCAATCTCGACTCTTTTCATACTCAGCGAATCGGAAAAAAGCTCTTGCCGAAACATTTGCAAACCGCGATTGAGCTGTTCGATTGATTCGCCCTGCATCGAACCCGAAGTGTCGAGCAGAAGCACGCACGGACAGCGCGGCTCGGGATTTTCAGCAAATTCGGCGGCGGCAAACGGCTGCTGTTCGTCGTAATTGTAGGTGTGATTGTCCATATTTTTTGGAGATGTCTAATGATAAATCCGTTGCACGGGCAAAGGCAATATTTTTTGTCGCGGCGACAATTAATAAAACGCGCGGCTCTTTCGGCGGTTGCAGTTTTTTTTCGATTATTCGATGATTTATCAAAATGGCGAAAAGAGAAATAAAATCCGTCGGCGTCGTCGTCAAACCGAATCACGCCGAGGCGTGGAAAACGGCGTGCGAATTATCGGCGTGGCTGGAAAGTCACGGCATTGCATTGATCGGTAGACCGCACGAACAAATCGAGCGTTTCAACGGCGGAAACTGCGAAAT
This sequence comes from Acidobacteriota bacterium, assembly GCA_005790265.1. Lineage (GTDB taxonomy): Bacteria > Acidobacteriota > Blastocatellia > Pyrinomonadales > Pyrinomonadaceae > SXVE01. Next base: position 6,973 of record SXVE01000059.1, read on the forward strand.
AAACACGGCGGACACCGAAAAATTTCAAAATCAAGCTGACTTAATCGTCGTGCTCGGCGGTGACGGCACGATGATTTCGACCGCGCGCTTAACCGGCGACCGGGAAATTCTCGTGCTCGGCATCAATTACGGCAGTCTCGGTTATTTGACCGAATTTCGCATCGAAGAAATGTTCGCCGCGCTCGAAGCGATTCTCGAAGACCGCTACGAAATTGACCGGCGCGTAATGCTCGACGCCGAACACTGGCGCGGCGACGAAAAACTTTCGAGCGGACGCGTTCTAAACGATGTCGTAATTAATAAAGCCGTGCTCGCGCGCGTCATCGAAATCGAAGTCAGTCTGAACGATTTGTTCGTCAATTCATTTCGCGCCGACGGTTTAATCGTCGCGACGCCGACCGGCTCGACCGCTTACAGTTTATCGGCGGGCGGTCCGATTGTTTATCCTTCGATGAACGCGTTGGTGCTGACGCCGATTTGCCCGTTTACGCTGACGAACCGCCCGATTATTATGCCGGACGACGCGGAAATCGAACTCAAACTGAATAACGAAAACGAAGGCGTCGTGCTGACTTTGGACGGACAAATCGGTTATCAAATGCAGCCGCACGACCGCGTTGTGATTCGCAAAAGCCGCACGTCTTTCAATCTCGTCCAACCGCCGAACCGCAATTATTTCGACGTTTTGCGCAACAAACTGAAATGGGGCAGATGAGGCAAAAATTAAAAGTTAAAAGGCAAAATTTTTGTTCCAATTTCGGCGGCGAAAAATTAGAATTAATCGAAGCCAATCACGAGAATTTATTAAGGAGAAAATAAATGAGCCAGGAAGAAACGACAAACGACAATTATTCAGACGAAAACGCCGCTAATCCGGCGACTGAAAATGCTGACACCGAAGAAATCACCGCCATCGAAGAAGCCGACCATCTGCCGCTTGAAAGCATCGGCTCTTACGGCAGAATCGAGCCGTTAATCAACGACGAAACAGAAAATCCCGAAGAAGGCGATGTTGAGCAATAAAAGGTTTAATGAAATATAATTTTCTACTAAAAATTTTAACTGTTCTATTTGTAATTAGGGAAATGTGCATTCCTGTAAGCGCACAAAAAATCGAAAAGTCATCTTTAAAGATAATAGATGATAAACCCAGTGTTTACATATCGTTTCATCATAGTGGTAAGCAAAACCCTTTATTTGAGGGAGAAAATAGCGAAAGAATTTGGCTAAATTTGCATAATAATACCAAGTTAAAAATTTTCTTGTGTGTATTTGACGTTGATAAAGAATATGGACAGCAAGGTATCTTTTATGATGTCGAAAAATCCTCATTTTCTGCAGAATATAAAAATGTAAAAGTTCCACTAGGCTACGGAAAAGCAGATGATTGCGAGGTTTTTACATTGTTCCCAAAAAAGAGTCTACTATTCAGTTTGCCCGCGACCACCTTACAAAAGGATTATTTATCAAAACGGAATTTTATTTTGGGTGGACAGGAAATTGGCAAAAAGACATGTTTGAAGGAACAGCCAGTTTTGTTGTTTTCGGAAATAGCAGTTTGCCTGTAGAGGAAAGATTTAAAGGTAAATAACGCAATAAGTTTAATCAAACAAACTCGGCTGTTCCTCTTCATCATCTCCGAAACCTTCGGGAAACCAGCGATATTTACCCAAATCACATTTCCCTTTTTCGTTAAATACGATGCCTTCATCTTCGAGGATTTTTTGCTGTAAATTCACCGGCAAAGTCATTCGTCCGGTCGAGCACGCGCCTTGCGAATTAATTACTCTTTGCCACGGCACGTTTTCGGTGTCGGCGGCGTGCATCACGTAACCGACGGTGCGCGGCGTGTAGCCTTCGCCTAAAATCTCGGCGATTTGCCCGTAAGTCATTACGCGCGCGACCGGAATTTCTTTGACAATCCGGTAAACTTTTTCGCGGTAGCTTTGTTCGTCAACGTTCATATTTTTCATTACTTTCGACGCAGAATTTTGGCTTTTCCGAGCGCTTTCACATCCGCTTTGGCAGCTTTTAATTCGGCGGTTCGGGTGCAAATGCCCGTTTGCAAACTTTTTGCGTTTGCGCCGCTGGCATAAACGAGATAAATTTTGCCGACTTCAAAATTGTAGCCGCACATCGCGCTGTCGGATGCGGTTGTAATCGTTATTTGTTTGGAAACGCTGCCTTTCCACGAACTTTGCGTCTGAAATTTAACGATGATTTGAAAGTCTTCCGGTTTTCTGACGATTTCGAGAACTTTGCCGGAAAATACCACCGCCGAATCTTTTTTCGCGCTGCTGACTTGCCGCGCAATCGGTTCGTCCGGATTAACCGGAATGCAACTACACGCGTAAGCATCAATACCCGCAAAAATCAGCACGGCGAAAATTGCGAGCGCGTAAATCGGTAAATTTTTCATAGTTATTATCTTTTGATCGGCGAAATTTACAATTTTCGCGCCGATTTTATTTATTTGTTTAAGACTTCGTTTTTATTTTCCCGCCGGTTCAGTTTTTTCTTGAATTTTCCTTCGCGTTCGCGCATCCACGCGCGCCATTTTTCGATTGAATCTTCTCTCGCTTGCGGCGAACTCGCCGGTTGAAAATCCAGTCAGACGCCGGTCGCGTCGCGCAAACACATTTCGGCGAAAAATCTAATTTGCAA